>JAFXGV010000067.1 GCA_017536765.1 Bacteroidaceae bacterium | reverse complement strand
ATGCGCGATGTCTGGAAATCGCACAACAGGTCATCTATTTTCTTTGTTTCGGGAACGAAGTAGGGCTGACGTATGAGCGACTGCCAACGGAAATTGGCACCACGGTTCAGATAAGGCAAAAGGTCTTTTATATACAGCACACCGCGAATGTCATCCTGCGTGCCGGCATACACCGGAATGCGCGAATAGGCATTGTCGGCCGCACAGGCAAGCACCTCGTTATAGGGAGCGCGAATATCGAGCATCACCATATCCATTCGCGAGGTCATAATGCTGCACACCGTTTCATCGCCAAAGCGTATGATGCCCTCAAGCATATTCTTCTGCTCGCCAATCTCCTTTTTATCGGTGAGTTCGAGTGCCTGCTCAAGTTCATCCACCGACAACGAATAGTTGTTCTTCGAAGCCAAACGCTCTGTGAAAGCGGTTGAGCGCACCAGCAGCTTGGAGAAGGGAGCCACAAGGCGGAACAAAAGATAGAGGCCGTTGGATGCAAAATAGGCAAAGCGGCGCACGTTGTTCTTTGAATAAATCTTGGGCATCACCTCGCCAAAGAGCAGCAGCAGGAAGGTGAGTATCACGGTGAGCAGAACAAACTCCAACCACTTGGCATTATCGCCAAAGGAGAGTATCGACATAAAGAAATAGTTGAGCAGCATCACTATACCCACATTCACAAAGTCGTTCACTATGAGAATGGTGGCAAGCAACCTTTCGGGCTGCTTGAGCATAGTTATTATATGCTGCGCCGACAGGGATTTGTTCTCGGCAGCCTCCTCCAGCTCCACACGACTGAGCGAAAAGAAGGCGATTTCGCTACCCGACGCAAAGGCCGAGAAGCAAAGTAGAAGTAGAGCTATAAACAATGCCACTATAGCGCTCGTCGAGGGGGCGACTATAGCAACCTCAGGGAGCGCAAAAGCAAATAGCTGCAAAAAAGCAGGTATCATCAATTACGGGAAATTCAATTAGTAAACAGAACTGTCGGTTGCAGGACCTTCAACCGAAGCGGGTGTTGCACCACGCGACGAGAGCATCTCCATTGTTTCGGCAAGAATTTCGGTGCGGTAACGACGGATACCGTTCTGGTCCTCGTACGTATTGGTTCTTATCTTACCCTCGATGTATATTCTATCGCCTTTGTGAACATACTTTTCGGCCACCTCGGCAAGGCCGCCCCATAGAACCACGTTGTGCCACTCTGTTCTTTCGGGCACCTGGGTACCATTCTGCAAGGTGTATGCACGTTCTGTGGTGGCAAGCACCATATTGGCAACAGCCACATTACGGTCCAAATGACGAACATCGGGGTTCTTACCCACGTTACCGATTAAAATAACTTTATTTACTGACATATTATATAAAACGTTAAATTTCTAAATCTTGTGCGAAGATACTACAAAGAAAAACTGTTAGCAAAATATTATAATATAAATTTCATTTTTAATAAAGAAAGAACCGCAAATTAACATTTTTAGCCAAGTGAATCACAAAAACAAAGAAAAAAGGAAGAAAACCACCCTCAATTATGTGGCAAACAACGATTTTTGTGCAAAAAAAGTTGATTATATTTCGGCGTGAACAAAAAAAGCTATATATTTGCCTTCCGAAATTTGGTCGTGCACCATTTATAACATAAAATATACAGATAAAATGACAAAAGCAGAGATTGTAAACGAGATTGCAAAGAAGACAGGTATTGAGAAGGCAGTGGTTCTCGCTTCGGTAGAATCATTTATGGAAGTAGTGAAGACATCTTTGGCAAATCACGAGCCGGTGTATCTACGCGGTTTTGGCAGCTTCATCATCAAACAGAGAGCTGAGAAAACAGCCCGTGATATCCACAAGGAGAAGACAATCATCATCCCCGCACACGATATCCCCGCATTCAAGCCCGCAAAAACATTCGTAAACGAAGTAAAAAAATAATTGTTGTTAATTTATAAATTTAGTAATTATGCCCAGCGGTAAAAAGAAAAAAAGACATAAGATGTCTACGCACAAGCGTAAAAAAAGATTGAGAAAGAACAGACATAAGAGCAAGTAAGCTCGTCTGCACAATCACAAAAAACAAACTTGCAAGGATAGAGAAACACAATGCTTCAAGTTTGTTTTTTGTTTTAAGAAAGAGTCCTGAACCCCAAAAACAGACTCAACGGACACCACCCTATTCAAAGGTAAAGAGGCTCACCTTTTAATAAAAAGAGGCTCTACTTCTAAATCAAAAATACAAAGAATTGTGACAAGCGAACTTATTGTAGATGTTCACTCCAAAGAGGTTTCCATAGCCATAACCGAAGAGAAACAGCTTGTGGAATTCCAAAAGGAGGAACAGACAGAAACATTTTCGGTGGGCAACATCTACCTTGGGCGCGTAAAAAAACTTATGCCCGGGCTCAACGCCTGCTTTGTCGATGTAGGTTCCGAGAAAGAAGCATTCCTTCACTATTTAGATTTAGGCCCACAATTTTACTCTTTACAGAAGTATCTGAAACAGATTACCAGCGACCGCAAAAAGAGTTTCCCTATGTCGAAGGCAAGCATAATGCCCGAGAAGAAGAAAGAGGGAAACATTTCCGAGGCGCTGCAAACAGGGCAGGAGATACTTGTGCAGGTAACCAAAGAACCCATAAATACCAAAGGGCCACGCCTCACCTGCGAATTGTCTTTTGCCGGCCGATTCCTGATACTCATCCCGTTTGAGGACAAAGTATCGGTATCATCAAAAATAAAGTCTCCCGAGGAGCGCACAAGGCTCAAACAACTGCTGCAAAGCATAAAGCCAAAGAACTTTGGAATAATAGTGCGCACAGTGGCAGAGGGCAAGAAAGTGGCAGAACTCGATGCCGAGCTACGCAGCCTTGTAAACAATTGGGAGTCGCTTGTCGGCAAGGTGCAGAAGAGCACCAAGCCCCCCACCCTGGTTCACGCCGAATCGGACAGAACACTTGCTCTGCTACGCGACCTCTTCAACCCGTCGTACGAGAGCATACACGTGAACGACATTGAGGTATATAAAAAGATAAGGAACTATGTATCGGTGATAGCACCTGAGAGCATAGACATAATAAAGCTATACCGTGGGGAACTGCCGATATTCGACCACTTCGGGATAACGAAACAGATAAAATCCTCCTTCGGCAGGATAGTATCGTTCAAAAGCGGAGCCTATCTTGTGATAGAGCACACCGAGGCGCTGCACGTTGTAGATGTGAACAGCGGCAACAGAGCCCGCAACAACGCAAGCACCCAGGAGGAGAACGCCTTGGAGGTGAACTTAGGAGCCGCCGACGAGCTGGCACGCCAGCTGCGCCTCAGAGATATGGGCGGAATAATAGTTGTCGATTTCATAGATATGGACAAAGCCGAACATCGACAAGCGCTCTATGAACGAATGACCGAAAATATGAGCCGCGACAGGGCGAAGCACAACATACTGCCGCTCAGCAAGTTCGGCCTTATGCAGATAACGCGCCAGCGAGTGCGCCCGGCAATAAATATGCCCGTGGAGGAGAGTTGCCCCGTATGCTTCGGCAAGGGAAAAGTACAGTCGTCGATACTGTTTACCGACACACTTGAGAGTAAAATACAGACATTGGTACAGACATTGGGAATGAAATCGTTCAAACTGCACGTTCACCCCTTTGTTGCCGCCTACATAAAACAAGGTATAATATCAATGTACCGTAAGTGGCAGATGAAATATGGTTTTGGAATACGCGTCATACCCAACCAAAAACTTGCCTACCTTGAGTACCATTTCTACGACAAAAAAGGCAAAGAGGTGGATATGAAGGAAGAATCGGAAATCAAGTAAACAGAATCTTTTAACAAGAACATCCCTTAGTCCGGTGCGCAGCTGCGCACCGGACATTTGTTTTTAACATCGTGGCTGTGTGGACTAAATATATGACAACACCCCCACCCTTACAGGAAATACCCTGCCGCGCAAATACCACAATTGCGATTTACCCTTTTGGCTCGGGGCGGAATGTATATTCCCCACCGGGGAGTTCCTCGCCACACTTAGGGCAATATTTTATGCCGACAGGCTGCACAAGGAGTTTCTCCACCTCGCTCATATGCAGGTCGAACTGACCACGACACAAATCGAAACCATTCAAATATTCAATAAAATCTTTTATCTTTTTTATCTCACATTCTATGTCAGTTTCAGGATCTATTGTATTCAAATCGTAATGCGCTATGCAATTGCGAGTCTTGGTTGTTTCTTTCGCCAACTTGGACAAGTTAGCAAGCTTTCCACGATCTGCGTCATTCAGTTTCGCAAAATCTCCTACAATATCAAAAAAGACATTACAATTATTGATATCATACAAACTTTCTTGGTTATTTTCTACCCTATATTTTTTAGTAGACCACGATTTTACTACGGAATAATAGGGATAATTGTCATATAATATCTTATCTATTTCCCTGTATGTCTTATTTTCGGCCTGCAATTGAGCCCTTCTATCAATGCATTCCTTATATTGTATTTTCTCCTCAAAATGAGAAATCATCATTTTTAGTGGATCATCATTTTTTGGTATCTCCTTATAGCATCTGTCTATAAATTCTCTAACAACAATCACAAACCAAGTGATGGCAGGATAGAGCCTTACCATAACATTTACCTTTGTTGTTATCGAAGAACCGGCTCGCCTAAGGTCGAGCTTGGAAAAATCGGACTCTATATTTTCGTTTACAATAGCTCTTGCACTATTATCGGCAACATCACCTATTGCTTTGGCCACCTTGGTTTTATCAGCATCCCGCGCCGGTGTCACACCACTTGAAACGGCTTTATCCGAGCCCGTATTTATCAAATTGATTCTTACCACCTTAATTCTCGTTCCTTTAATTTCCTGCCAAGAAGTATGTATATATGCAACAGGTTTCAACGGATTATTCTCACCATTCTTACCCAATAGAATATATACACGGGCAAAGGCATCGGGAAACAAGCGTAACTTAAAGGTGTCGTCATCAATGCCGGCAACTGCCAATAATTTTTCCCAAGTTGTACCGGTACAATATTTTTTTTCTATAATTTGGGATTGGGGTTCTATCTGTTTCCCCTTTTCTATTGTCAGGTTCCACTTTTTACGCAACTGATGTATCGTATTATTCTGTGATTCCGAATTTTCCGATTCATTGGCATCATTCTCACCTCCTATATTTTTAATATTAATCGCCGCATTTAACAACACTCCTTCCAAAAAATAATATGCCTGGTTGGTTTTCAACCATTCTTGATTATTCTTCGGCAATGTGGAATGAACAAACTTAACGGCCTTGTTCTCAAGAACAAGTTTTGCACAAACTTTATCGATAGGGCTGCCTTCTGCAGCATCAACAAGTCTCTCAAGTTCATTCTTTAGAGTTTCTTTATCTTCGGGAGCTGCATTATCTATATATTTTTTTATCGGTTCAGCCATTACCACTCCTGAAGGGGGTAATAAAAAGACACATTTGTCCGATAACTCCATTCCATCAACAGCTTCGTCTATGTTGTACTCTTTGTATTTATTTACCGTAAATCTGAAAAGGAAATTCGTCTTGCCATCGGCAGTTTTCTCTTCTTGAGTACAAAAGCAATCATAGGATACACAACTGTTTGCATCATTAAAATATAATACAGATACAGTATTATTACCATTTGACAAAAAGTCTATCCCCGATTCTCTCGATTCATTAAATTTTTTAACAAAGAACAACTCTACAGGTTCAAGTTCTGAATTGGTTGTCGTCTTCACATTATGGTTGTAAATTTTTTCTTTACTCATAATTATAAATCTTAATCAAATAAACACATTCCCGTTTCCTATGGCGGAAACGTTATTGTAAGCCCGGGCATACATACCCGCCTCACTCATAATTCATCTATAAATTATTCTCATCACAGCCATAAACACTCATAGGCTGTTTCAACTATCTCATTTCATTCAGTTTTATCTGTACTTGGGTATTTTTTCCGGTGAGATACTGTTTCCCTGCCGAATAATACTTTTGAGCAAGGTTATACAAATCGCGCTTCAAAGCATCCATTTTCTTCTTGTTGCCACCAAGAGATAGGTTGTTAATATCGGGCAGATTCTCTGCAAGCCTCATCATATCATCACCGGCCTCTGTGAGGATACTCTTGTTTTTTGACAACTCCTTCTTCAATTCTTTATTGGTTTCTTTCAACCTATCGTATTGTTGCTTTATGGTATCATTCTGCACACGAATTGTTCTATCTTTCTGCCTGATGATACTCTTCAATTGCTTTATCTCGCTATCGCGACTTGTCACCATAGCTTGCAGAAGAGCAACCATTTTTTTATTGCGTTCATCGGACACCTGCAGCGTGTCGAGCCTTTCTCTTATGTATTGAATCCTGCTGGCAATTTTATCGGCCTGCGATGTTTTAGCAATACCGGTTTCAATATCTACCAGCAGGGTGCCGGTGAGGCCTGTAATCTCGGTAAGGTCGGCTATAGTCTGCTCTATAATCTTATCCTTTGATGATACAACCGCAATTTGATCGTTCAAGTTATCCACTGCATCTCTATAGTCGTTTGACAAGGCATCGTACTGCTCGTTCAAATTTTCGAGTTCTTGTTTTGAATTGTTACCACACGAAACAAGGAGTATCGCGCTTAAAAACCAAATTGTTATCTTTTTGTGTAGTTCCATACCGTATTACCTTTTCTAAATTCAAGATTTATTTTATTATATTTACCGTTCTTTGTATATTTAATGTCGCCTACGCCCATATCCGGAGAGTTCAGCAACGTATGCTGCCCTATACTGAAGTAGTAAGGGATAGGCGAATTCTCCTGGTCGTGTGTCTCAACCTTATACTCGCCCGTTGCAATCTCGGTAATAACAGCAGAAATGCCTCTTCCTATCTTTTGCCCATTGCTTGTTTGGGACAACGTATAACTTCCTTCCAAATTACCGATGACGTTGGAGAAAGAGACTGTCATAAGCCCACCGGATTTATTCGCGTCTTCCGACGACTTCGCAATCATTAAGAATATCAATGCAAGAATAGCGACGACGGAAGTGGCTATAAGCATTATTTTTCTATAAACCTTATACTTAGCCTCTTTTTCAACAAGTGTGGTATTCAGCTCATCAATCTTTTTCACTTTGCCACCAATAGAGACATTGTTTCCCGAAATCTGCTCCTTTAATCGTTTTATTTCATCGTTCCTAATCTCGGCATCTACGGTTAATCTACTTATTACACCGATATTTTCAGCAATTTTAGCCTCTCTGATTTTTATCTTCTCATTCAGCTCGGTAATGTCCTTGCCGCTTGTTTCTATTGTTTTCGTCAATTTATCTATTTTTGCCTCGCGTGTCTTAATATCACCCTCCAGACGTTTCACTTCGTCGTTGAGGGCAGTATTCTCGCTTTTCAAACGATGAATTGTTTTTTCTTTTTTCTCATTTTCTTCAGCTATCTTACCATCGTTGAGTTCTTTTAGCTGTTTTTTCAAATCCTCAATTGTTTTATTACCTTTCGCCCGTTCTTCCTCAAGCGCATCGCTTAGGGCTTTCTGAAATTCCGCATTATTTTTATCAGCCTCCAGTTCTTCTACTCTTTTTTTAGTTTTTGCAAGTTCTTCTTTAGCTTTGTCCAATTCACCTTTTAAGTTGCCACCATTGCCTTTCTTTCCCGCTTCATCGGGCTGCAACAGGGATTGACATTCCGGGCAATAAATAAATTCCTTACTACCTTTATATTTGTCGCAACAATCGTTCTGTTTTTTATTTTGTGCTTTCATATATTTGTATTTACAGTTAAAAGACATTGCATACTCCAACAATATATTTATTGTCAAAGAAATTCATCTATTTTGCAAATTTATCTTTTTTTTACAGATTTTCAAATTCCCGCAAGCTGTTTTTTACATAGTTTTCAAGGCATTGCGAGCAAGCGCCACTTATGCACCCGCAATGCCTTGAATTAAAAGATTTACATCAGTTGCTCACTCTCCCAATAGGCGAGCAACAACTCATCGAAACCTATGCCGAAGGCATCGCGGGCCTGCTGCAACATCTCCACAAGTTCCTCGTCGGTCAAGCAGTCCATTTCCCTAATTCCTTCGTAACTGTAAAGGTCTATGCAGTTGCCTGCCAAAGTATATATACCCTCAACGCTGTCGGGGGTCACATCGTAGCCACCCCACCAGGTTTCGCGCACACCGGCAGCATCGACCAATATATACTGAATTGCCGTGCGTATGATATTTTTCTCGTCACTCTCAGTTACAAGCATAATACGCTCAACCTTCATCAAGCCGTAACCGGTTTTCCAGAAGTAAGTAGCCACTTCGGGGGCATAATTGCAAACGTTGATAATTTCAGTATTCATAGTGGTAGTTTTTTGTTTTATATATTTTTATCCTTCAAAAATCTCTTCATAACCTCCTTTATCCTCTCGGGCTCTGAAATCTTTTTAATAAACAGGTCGTCATAAAGCAGCGCAGCCACGGCAAGCACCTCCTTGAGCGGTTGGCTTAAGGCTTTGTCGTTCATTGCCTCTAATTTCTTGAGTACCACATTGCGGCCATAAACATTCTCCAAGTCGAGCCCCTGCCAGGGATCATCCCACATATCATCCTCGTTAATGAGGCGCACATCCGGGGCTGTGTACAGCACCTTCTTTTTGATGCGCATATATGGGTACCCAATGTGCAACAGCAATTCATTAAGCAGTGTCGATAACATTCCTATTTTGAAGACCGGCGATACAAAGTGTGTGGTTGCGGTAAAATAGAACGGAAGCTCACCCTCTATGAATGTATCTTCGTCGCACAAAATATCTTGGTTACAATTTTCCACGCCCAACAACACCAATGCCCCATCGGGTTCCTTGTAACAATATACCTTCTCCTTCTCACTTATTGCCACCACGCAGGCATCTTCAGGGAAATATCTACCAAGCCCCTTTGCCGGGTGAAGGTTCTCTTCTACGCTCACATTAAATTCTTTGCATCCTGTTACTTGCTCATCTTTCATAGCCAAGCTCTCATTGACACTATAACCGGGAGCAGCTTCGTAATCGCACATCTTAAGACACTTGCCGCAAGCATTCATCCCCTTGCCAAGCCCTATGGCCTCGTAACAGGCTGCACTCATTCTATAAAGTAGCGGCGCGCCGGTCTCATTATATCGTTTGGATAAACTGCGTATTAAATCGAGCAGTTTTTTATCGTCACCTGCGCACTTTCTCAAACTGCACGCAAACACATTGGCAGCCTCCTCCAATGTTATCGTGTCGGCCTCATACCTTTTTATAAGGTCATTTACAATCTTCTTCATATCATCTATTTATATTGAACTTGATTAAATCCTATAGAATTACGTTTGGGTTTTTCTGCTGGGACAACAGCCTCGGGAATATCGGCATCCTCTATCTTTGAAAGCCTGTCCACATCGCCCAAAGCATCGGCAGCAACCAGGCGGTTTGCCATATTGGGTATTACGGTATTCTCGAGAAGGGTTTTAACATAGCGGCCATTGCCGAAATTGGGCTTTGTCACTGCCATCTCGAACAGTTTCATAAGTTTGTTTTCTGCTGCCAGTGAAATGGCATATTGGTTGGCTTGCAGAAACTGCTTTGCAATCTCCATAAGTTCGGCGGGCGAGTAATCATCGAAATGATAACGCACCGGGAAACGCGAACTAAGACCGGGATTGGAATCAAGCAGGCGGTACATCTCCTTTTCATATCCGGCAAGAACCACAATCATATCGTCAGGCTCGGACAGGTGTGTCATCAAAGTGTCTATCACACGAATACCGAAATCTTTGCTATCTGATGAACCATCGATGAGTGCATATGCCTCGTCGATAAACAGCACACCGCCTTTTGCTTGCTCTATGGCAGCCTTTGTGCGCGCTTCGCTCTCACCAATGTAGCGCCCCACCAAGCCGGCCCTGTTCACCTCGGTTACGTGTCCACGGCTCAGCAGGCCCATTCTGTGCAGAATGGAACCAAACAGACGGCACACAGTGGTTTTCCCTGTACCCGGCGAGCCTGTAAACACCATATTGAGGAGACGTTTGGGGTTCTTAAGGCCTGCGGCTTCGCGTGCCTTGGCCAATTTCAAATAATTGATATTGGCTTTGATATCGCGTTTTACCGTAGCAAGGCCCACAAGGCTGTTTAGTGTATCGAGGCTGTTTTTACCCGATGTATCGTCGTTTGAGCGCTGCATATAGATATACTCCTTGTCCCTGTACTCTACGTTTGCATCACCCACCTCAAATGCTCTGCGGTGTTGCAGCCTACCCATAAAATAGAGTTCAAAGTAATACTTACCTTTATCGAGAGCAGATATATCTACCGATGTGGGCAGGCATATATACTCATCGGTCTCTTCATCGGTAAGCATCACATCTTCATTCCGGTGCAGCGAGGTATGCAACACTCTATCTCCGTCAGAGATAACAATTTCATACTCCACCTCATCTATACCGTGAAAGAAAAGAGATTCGGTCATATTGGCACAAGCCACCGTAAAAATAACAAACTCTCTTTCGTCCTTCTTTATAGCATAATAGTTTGAACTATCATTCATATAGAAGGTACAGGTGGAACCCATAACCGTGAAATTCAACAAATCGACAGGTAATTCAAATACTTTAAAAGAATAGATATTTGAGAACTCATTGTCACAACCGGCGTTAATGGTAATGGAATAGGCTGCGGTATAGTTTATGATAAAACCATCGGATGGCCTCATATGCAAAGTGAGCAGCATAGGATTGACCTGGTCGGGATAGAGGCTAAGCTCGAATTCCTCTTCAAACTTGCCTATTTTAGTGTACAAAACAACAGAATGATGCTTGTTCCAAGCATCGATAAACGCCTGTGCACCGGGGTTGCAGTATAATTTAAGAATAAATCCGAGCCCTTCTGTCACATCGAATATACGGCGCCCGTTAAAACGCAGAGGCTCCGTGCCGCGGCCATCGGAGAGGCACAGAGCAGTAATAGCAAGCATAGGGTCGTCGTTGTGAACCAGCAGAGATGCAGGTTCACCGGGATTGTCGAGCACAAACTCCTCGTAAAAATCCTCCAAGGGGTTGTTTTGTGTTGTTTTCTTTGTTGTTTCCATAACTTATGCAGATTTACAACACAAAAGTAGCGCCCTGTTACGCAATCTATTTTCGTAATTTCAAATATTTCTCAGACAAATTGTTAATAAATGCAAAAACCTTATCTTGAATATCGCAGGGCGAAATAACAACCAATTCATCGCCAAAACTTGCGAGCTCTCTAATAAGTTCATAATTATCCTGACATTCAATACTCAGGAACTCCCCATCACCCAGCAAGGGGGTGTATTTTTGTGATAAAGCAGCGCTATTGTCGAGCCTCTTTTGAGTTTTATGTATTGGTTTGGTAGATACATAATCATAATTCTTACGGCTCACCCAAAAATCTATTTTACGAACCTCTGCACCGTTTTTATATGTCACTCCTATTATATTATCGAAGATTGCATTTATATCGCCATCGTATGGTCTATATTCAGGTGTTTCCATTGCAACACATTGCACAATCCTATCTATCGGAAAATTCAGAATGAGACCATCCTTGTTGCCGGCACCAAATAAGAACCAACGACGATTATACTCCTTTAATAAATATGGATGCAAAATCACATCGATGCTATCACTACTTTGAAATTTTTTATACCGAATCTGCACAACCTGCTTTTTTGATATTATCGCAAACAGTTTTGCAAGTATATTCGAATTTGCGGTTGAGCTCTTTGTCAACGAAATTATATTGGGGGAGTTTTCTATCTCTAAACTGCTACGCAACTTGTCGAGAGACAACAGATTGGGAATACCGTCGAATCGTCCCAGCAGGGACATAACCTCGGATAACATATGTTTTTCGTAGTCGGTAAAAAATTTATTGAAAACGGAATAGCCTTTAGGGTTGTAGCGTAAACATCTTTTACGATTTTTCGTAAAGCGTTCTATCTTCACACCTGTATTTTCAAGGAGCACGTTTTCAATGTATGAAATATTGTATTCTATTGTGCGGCGGCACACTGCACAATCCGCATCTTTCACTTTATCTGTTAACTCGTCGAGCGTATAGCCTCTACTGTCGGACAACAGGTTGTCCAATAGTTTGCATCGTGCTAACGTATGTTTAGTTATCGACATATGTTTGTATATATTTGAGGTTTGAAAGAAGATAAAGTGCGGCCAAGGCATCTTGGCCGCACTTTTGAAAATACTCAAGAACTATTAGATACCCATAGCCTTTTTCATTTCCTCTATGATGGCATCGGCCTTTGCGCAAGCGGCTTTGTAGTCGTCGCGTGTGGGCATTGCAGCCTTGGCCTCCATATAGAACTTGATTTTGGGCTCGGTACCCGAGGGGCGAACAGAAACCTTGTTGCCGCTCTCGGTAAAGTACTGCAGCACGTTCGATGTTTCGGGCATATCGAGGTCGGTTACATTGCCGTCGCCATCCACAGCCTTCAAAGCCTTGAAATCCTTGTAGCAAACAACCTTCTCGCCGGCCATCTCCTTCAAAGGATTGGCGCGGAAGTTCTCCATCATCTGGCGTATCTCGTCGGCACCGCTCTTTCCGGGCTTAACCACATTCACTGTAATCTCCTTTGAGAAGCCATACTCAACGTAGATGTCCAATAGCATCTCGTATAGTGTCTTGCCGTTCTCCTTGGCCCAAGCGGCAACCTCGGCAATGAGGCTGCAAGCCGATACAGAGTCCTTGTCGCGGCAGAAATCCTCGGCCAGGAAGCCAAAGCTCTCCTCACCACCGCCAATGTACACCATCTTGCCCTCGTTGTCGCGGATAACCTTGGCAATCCATTTGAAACCGGTGTAGCAGTCGTACATCTTTATGTTGTTCTTCTCGGCAATATTCTTGATAACCTCTGTGGTAACGATTGTCTTTACGACAAACTCCTTGCCTGTCATCTTGCCCAGCTTGGTGTACTGGGTGATGATGTAGTAGAGGAAAATCATACAAGTCTGGTTACCGTTTACAATAACCCACTCGCCCTTGTCGTCCTTGCAGGCAATGGCCAAGCGGTCGGCATCGGGGTCCGAAGCCATTACCAGGTCGGCATCAATCTCCTTGGCAAGGTTCATAGCCATAGTCATAGCCTCGGGATTCTCGGGGTTGGGCGATACCACTGTGGGGAAGTTGCCGTCTTTCACCATCTGCTCCTCCACGCAATGGATGTTCTCGAAGCCCCAACGGCGCAACGATGCGGGGATGAGCACGCGGCCGCAACCGTGGATAGGAGTGTAAACAATCTTCAAATCCTTGTGCTTGCTTATAACCTCGGGGTCGATGATAAGAGTCTTCACGCGGTCAAGGTATGCATTGTCAATCTCCTCGCCTATAATCTCAATGAGAGCGGGATTGCCCTGGAACTTGATATCCTCAACGCGCACCTTCTCCACATTCTCGATGGTTTTCACATCGTGGGGAGAGAGCATCTGCGCACCGTCGTCCCAATAGGCCTTGTAACCGTTATACTCTTTGGGGTTGTGGCTTGCTGTGATGTTGACACCGCTCTGGCAGCCCAAGTAGCGGATGGCGAAAGAGATTTCGGGTGTGGGACGAAGGTCCTCGAACAGATACACCTTGATGCCGTTGGCCGAGAAGATGTTTGCAGTGATTTCGGCAAACAGACGGCTGTTGTTGCGGCAGTCGTGGCCCACAACCACCGAGATTTGCTCACGGTCTTTGAACACCTCGTTCAAATAGTTGGCCAAGCCCTGTGTAGCCTTGCCCACGGTGTAGATGTTCATACGGTTGCTGCCTGCACCCATAATACCGCGCAAGCCACCTGTACCAAATTCCAATTCACGATAGAAAGCATCGATAAGGGGAGTCTTATCCTCGTTGTCGAGCATAGCTTGAACCTCTTTACGTGTCTCTTCGTCATAGGCGGGAGAGAGCCACTCGTTGGCTTTCTCGGTTACCATTTTAATAAGTTCCTGATCCATAAATCAATTGTTTATTGTTTGTTAATTGTATATACAACAAATAATGCATTCATTGTTCGCACGGGTGGCATTGCTGCGCTGTTAAATATTGCGAAACGGCCGAGCCCGCTTAACCAAAAGCAGTTAACCTTGCGAATATAAACAAATAATCTTTATTTTGAAAGAGGGAGCAAATATTTATCGCCTGTTTCCTCGATTAAGCGCTTTTTATAAGCCTCGGGGTAACCCGGGCGCACCACCGTGGCACCAATGCCGGTGGATGTGCGCTTGAAGCGACCATTCTCTTCGGGCTTGACAACCAAGTCGTTGTATTTCACTATGATATACTCGCCAAATTTCTTCCACTCGCGCAACACCTCCTCGGCGCTGTTGCACGAAAACTCCTTTATTGCGGCAAGCGCATATTTGGGCGCATCCTTCAACGATGCTGCAAACTGCGCCTCGAACTCCTGTGATGCTTCATAAATTCTCTTCTCAATATCGCCACGCACACGCAACAGGTCGGCCTCAACAAGCGAATATTTGGGATATATCATATTTGAAACCCAGTTGAACACCCAGAACGAAGAGTCCCAGGAGAATGTCACGGGGTCGGCATTTGCAGCCGAGTAACAGGCCGGCACGCGGTCGAGGCAGCAATAGACGGGAGTATATACAATCATATTAGCATCGTCGCAACCAAACCACAGCACACCGCCAATCTCATTGGGCAAATGACTGCGCACTTGTGCCACAAATGTAAATGCCGACTGGAATGTAGATATGGGGCGCTCGTTGAAATACTCCTTGCCATCGTATTTGAATGTGAGCGGCGACAGGCGGTAAGGCATATTATAGATGCCGCCACCAAGGTCCTCGTTCACAGCAAAGGGGGTACCCTCGAAATGGTCGCGCATAGCAGCCTGCACATCCTGCAAAGTAAGCTGCTTCTTGGGCTTGAAGTAGAGAGGCATAGGTGTGGCGGTGACATCGCCCGATGCCCAAGGGAGATACTCGTTCATATCGGCATCGGCATACATATTGAAGAAGCTCCACGCGCGTGCATCGCACCAGCGCAGGCCGCCGAAATCGGGCGGGCAGTAGGCCATAGCGAAACTGAAATCCTCGTCTTTGCCGCTGAAATAGCCCTTCTTGCGGGCAAACTTTATCACATCCTTAGAGTACATCACGTTCTCCTTGTCCTTCATATCGAATTTATGTATGCGCGCCTGGTTGGCGTGTGCGGCAATGCAGTCGTCGGGAATGCGCACAGCCACCCACACGGTACCCTTTTCGCTACCCTTGCCTATCATTTCGAGTATCCACACCTCGTTGGGATCGGCAATTGAAAAGCTCTCACCCTCGCTGTAATAGCCATACTCTTGTGTGAGAGTGGTCATAACCTCAATGGCCTCGCGGGCGCTCTTTGAACGCTGCAACGCAATGTAGATGAGCGAACCGTAATCTATGATACCTGTTGAGTCGGCAAGTTCGTGACGGCCGCCAAAAGTTGTTTCGGCTATGGTAACCTGGTGCTCGTTTATGTTGCCTATCACATTATATGTAACAGGAGCTTCGGGAATAGAACCAAGATACTTGCCGGTATCCCAGTCGTAGATGGGGCGCATAGTACCCTCGGGGTTCACCGATGCGGGATAGTGGGCCAGGAAGCCGCTCATACCAAAACTGTCGGCACTGTACGATACAAACACCGAGCCATCGGCCGAAGCCTTCTTCCCCACCAGGAAATTGGTACAGGCATCGGCAACCTGCACGGCACACACTGCCGCCACAAGTACAAAAAGTAACTTTTTCATAATCATATTTTATTTAATATATCATATTCTTTTCCACAACCGTTTCGTTGCCCACATTATCCACAACCACAAGGCGCAATGCGTGCTTGCCGCGCGACACCTTCTCGCGCTTGAAATCGCAGGTTATGCGGCCGTTCTTGCTGCTGTATTCAAACAGCACAAACCGGCCGTCGATGGTACCACGGAACGACGATATGCCCGTGTGCTTGTCGGCAACTGCAAACACGGCACGCCCGTTACGCGCCCACTGTTTCTCCTTCACGGTAGTCACCCGCGGTGCAACGGTATCCACTGCCACGGTATAGCTGTCGAGCATATAGATATTGGCGGTGACAACCCCGTCGGCCACCTTGCCACCCGCCGAGCTGCGTTTCTTGCCTGCCACACGCTCTATGTAACATTTATCGGCAAACGGCAACAGCGCGGCAGGGATATCGAGCGTAAGGCGCGCGGCACGCCACAAAGGAACAGGCGCGGCAGCCAAATCATACACAGGCGACGAGGCACTTTCATCTACCCGCAACTGCAAATAGAAATCGTCGAACAAGGCGCCACGCGGCACAAAAAGCGAACAGCCGTGCAGGCGCACATCGTTATTCAGGTACCAACGCAACATATTGCCGCCCGAGTGATACACGGGAGCGATATCGCACTGCCTGCCCGCAACCACAAAAGAGCACACACTGCTGTTGCCGTGGTAGTCGCGCAAGCGATATTCCACCTTGTAGAGGCGTTCCTGGCAAAAATCAACCACGCCGGCAGCTGCATCGGCATCTGCCATACGCAGCGGGTTGTTGGGCAACAGATAGGAGCGCAAGAACCACCCATCGCCCGCTTGCAGCCTTTCGTAATCGGCCCAAGCGTTTATAAGGCGGTTCTCGGAGTATGAAAAATTATCCATCCTTGCGGCAAAGCGCAACGAATCGTCCACAAGCAATTCAATCTCATATATACCATACTTGTTTGTGGTGCCGCTCATATAATCGAGCCCTTTGAGCCCGAAGCCCACACGCCCCCACACCGTGAGCGTATCGGCAAGCACACCACCCTGTACCTTGCGCACCACCGAGGACGATGAGCCACACACCGTGCCCTGCCCCTCAATGGGGTAGAAAGCCACAGCCTGCGCCACCGGTGGGCGATTATCGGCCACTTTGGAAGCATAGAATTTCAATGGATTGTATAGTTCTTCGCCATCGGCCGAGCGCACCTCGAAATGCAGATGCGGGCCAAACGAATAGCCGCTGTTGCCCGCATAGGCAAGCACATCGCCACGCTTCACGGGTAGTTCCCCGGGAGCAAATTCAATATCCACGGCAAAGCATTCATCGGTATATTGGCGTTCACGCACCGCTTGCGCCACAGCGGCAGGAAATCTCTGCAAATGGCCGTAAACGGTCATATAGCCATTATCGTGCATCACATAGAGCGCACGGCCATAGCCGCCCGCCTGCACCTTGGCACGGGCAATGTAACCGTCAGCAACCACCGTTATAGGCTTGCCCTCGACACCCTGCGTCTTAAAATCGAGCCCCGCGTGAAAATGATTGCTGCGCAGTTCCGCAAAATTCCCGCTCAAATAGAGAGGGAAATCAAACGGCACAGAAAACTCTGCCGCCTGCTGGGCACTTACACCCGTGGCAAACAGCAGCAATGTATATACTATTACTAAAAACTTATCCTTTACCATTATCTTTGTTTGCTTCAAATATACAAAAAACTTATCAATCACCACCCACATATCGCCAAGAATAAAGCAACAATACTTAAAATAACCATAAAATAAACAAATATATTTTTGCTATTATCGGCAGCTTGTAGTATCTTCGCAGTAGCATAAAAACCCAAAAGGCAATAATGAAATTAAGCATCATAGTACCGGTTTACAAGGCAAGACGACACCTGCAAAATTGCATAGAAAGCATATTGCAGCAAACCTACACCGACTATGAACTCATCCTTGTGGACGACGGCTCGCCCGATGGATGCGGCAACGTGTGCGACCGATATGCACAGGAGTGCGACAAGGTACACGTCATTCACAAGAAGAACGGCGGCCTCTCATCGGCCCGCAACGCAGGCATCGCTGCCGCCAAAGGAGAGTATATCACCTTTGTGGATGCCGACGACATAGTGGCATCGGGCACATATTACTACAATATGCGCATACTGCTCTCCAACCCCGACATCGACATAATAGAGTACCCCGTAAACATACACTACGAAACGCCGCAGAGCCAAATCATCTCCTTCAAGCCCGAAAAGGTATCGGGCAACAAAGAGATAATCGTCGATTGGATAAAGCGCAAAGGCTACACCCACGCATACGCCTGCAACAAGATATACCGCAGCGACCTGTTTACCTTTGTACGTTTCCCCGAGGGCGAGGTTTTTGAAGACCTCTATACCACACCTATGCTTTACGGCAGCTGCGACTGTGTCTATTATTCCGACTGCGGTTTCTATTACTACATCGACCGCAAAGAGAGCATATCGAACAGCTACTCGTTCAAAACCAGATATTTCCTCTATCGCAACACGGTGAACCTTTACAAGAAGGTGAGGAACGAGTTCAAGATGGAACAGGAAGCCAACGAAATGTTGCTCGATTGCGCCAACAGGCTCACCGACCTGCTACGTTGTAGCGACGGCCCCAAGGAGCAATACGCCCAAGCCTGCGAAATGTTGCGCGACGAAAAGATAGATATAAAGACACTATACCATATGAACATACCGGTGCAGCAAAAGATAAAGTTCATCACACTGTCGCTCTTTGGTGCACCCATTCACAGCCGCATACACGCGTTGTTGCGCCGCAAACTATGCTAACCCACCAACAGGAAGCGTATGTATCTTTCAATAGTCATACCACACTACAACCTGCCACAGGCGCTCCTCAAAAGATGCCTCGACAGCATATTGGCAATAGAACTGCCGGCCACGGAGTACGAAATAATAGTTGTAGATGACGGGTCGGACAACCCGCCACGCTGGATTAACGAAACATACACCACAGGTAACATAAAACTCATTGAGAGCGAGCATAACTGTCAGGGAGCAGCCCGCAACATAGGCATAGATGCAGCCCGGGGCCGTTACATACAATTTGTGGATGCCGACGATACCTTACAATGCAACAATGCCATCCCCCAATGCATAGAAAAACTAAAGCAAGAACACCCCGACGTTCTGCGCTTCAAATACAGAGTGTGCCCCAAATATAAAGCCTCAAATAAAAAAGGCGAGCAACAAGTAACATTCGGCAACACCATAAGCGGTGCGGTATATATGGCCGGCAACAACCTGCCCGCTAATGTGTGGTGCTATTTTGTACGAACCGAATTGTTAAGAAAAAAGGAGATACGCTTCACGCACGGCATATTCCACGAAGACGAGGAGTTCAGCACCATACTCCACTATCACGCACAAACTCTTGTGGAGTGCGATGCCAATATATATAACTACTGCATAAGGCAGAGGTCCACCACCACCGCGCGCAGCGCCGCCAATGTGGAGAAACGGCTCACCGACCGTATGACCGTGCTCGAAAGGCTCGCCACATTCAGGGCCACCACAAGCACGCAGAGCAACAGCATACAGAGAAAAGCACTGCAACGCAAGCTCACCACCCTTGTGGTAGATACCATAGTGAACAATCTGCGTGCCGGCAAAAGCGCCAAGCAGACACACAACCTATGCACAAGCCGCATCACCCCGCTGATGCTCTACCCCATAGCCGAAGGCGATTACGGTTGCAAGTTCAAGATATTCCGCAAACTGGCCAACAGCAAGACAGGCCTGCACCTGCTGCGCCTCATAGTACCAAGCACCCAAAAACCCGCAAAGCAATGAAAATACTGCTCATAGGCGAATACAGCAACGTTCATTGGACACTGGCCCAGGGGCTGCGCTCATTGGGGCACGAGGTGTGCGTGGCAAGCAATGGCGACTTTTGGAAAAACTATAAACGCGACATTTCGCTCACCCGTGACAACAGCAAAATAAGCGGCATAAAACTACTGCTGAAAACATTGCTCACGCTGCCACGCCTACGTGGCTACGATGTGGTGCAGATAATAAACCCAATGTTTTTGGAACTGCAGGCCGAGCGCATAGCCCCCATATACCGCTACCTGCGCAAGCACAACAAAAAAATGTTTATGGGAGCATTCGGTATGGACCACTATTGGGTAAAAGGGTGCACAGCCACCCCACACCTGTTCCGCTATTCCGATTTCAACATCGGCAACACACCCATAGACAACAACTACACCCGCGAGCAGATTGCCGACTGGCAGAACACCCCCAAAGCACGCCTCAACGAGTACATAGCCCACGATTGCGACGGGATAATAGCAGGGCTGTACGAATATTACGCAGTATATGAAAAAGAGTTCAAGGAAAAACTCACATACATCCCCTTCCCCGTCGAGGAAGAAAATAGTGGCGAGCTGCACGACGGCAAGCGCAAAATAAGATTCTTCATAGGAATAAACCGTGAGCGCAGCATATACAAGGGAACCGACATAATGCTACGCGCCCTGCAACGCATAGCCCGCGAGTACCCCACCCGCTGCGAAATAGTGAAGGCCGAAAGTGTTCCCTATGCACAATACCGTCAAATGATGGACAGCAGCGATGTACTGCTCGACCAGCTATACGGCTACTCCCCCGCAATGAACGCCCTCCTCGCAATGGCCAAAGGCAAAATAGTGGTAGGCGGTGCCGAGGAGGAATACTATCAAATGCTTGGTGAGAACACCCTGCGCCCACTTGTAAACGTAACACCAAGCGAGGATGATGTTTACAGCAAACTGAAAGCCCTTATAGAACACCCCGAGGATATCGCACGCTTGCAACAGGAGTGCGCAACCATTGCAAGGCAACACCACAACCCGCGCAAAGTGGCCGAGCAGTACCTTAAATTTTGGGAATCGAGGTAAACAAAGCAGCGCAGAAGCACTCAAAAAGAGAATATCACTTTTTTTGAAAAAATAATTCCCAATACATTTGCATATTTAAGAAAAGCGCATTACCTTTGCAACGCAAAATAAGGGCGTAAGCACTTCCAAATGGAAG
The DNA here is from genome assembly GCA_017536765.1 of Bacteroidaceae bacterium. Lineage (GTDB taxonomy): Bacteria > Bacteroidota > Bacteroidia > Bacteroidales > Bacteroidaceae > HGM04593. Next base: position 1,735 of record JAFXGV010000067.1, on the reverse strand, counting down.
TTTGGGTGAGTGGCTGAAACCAGCAGTTTGCTAAACTGCCGTACGGGTTACCGTACCGGGGGTTCGAATCCCCCAGCTTCCGCTTAGGATTTTGCAGAGAATATGGCGCTTTCGTCTAGTGGCTAGGACACATGCCTCTCACGCATGGAACACGGGTTCGATTCCCGTAGGCGCTACAAAGAACACATAACAACTCTGCAAGCCAAGCCCTTAAATATGGCGCTTTCGTCTAGTGGCTAGGACACATGCCTCTCACGCATGGAACACGGGTTCGATTCCCGTAGGCGCTACTTAGGTTAGGACTCCAAACGGAGCCCTATTTTTTTTTGCATTGTAGAAGCACACCCGCGGGTGCGGGGGCTCACCTGCAAAAGTTGGGGGGATGATATAAAAATATTATCTTCGCATAGTTAAAATAAATTACTATGCAGGACGAAAAAATACTATTGGAATTAGCTCGTTTGATATTGCCATCAGGTTTCATTGAAAACTTTAAGATTACAGGTATCACCAGCAATGATATTGATGTTGAGATTGCACTTGATGAGTTCGATAATCTTCCTTCAGAACGCCAAGGCCATAAGATAGAGTCCAAGGGTTTTCTTGACGCAGTAACAGTGCGAGACTTTCCTCTTCGCGACAAGCGTGTCAATTTTAAGGTACGTCGTCGCAAATGGTACGACCACACCACTGACGAGTATTTTACCAACAGCTATGACACCACTTACAAAGGTACCCGCTACTCAATGGAGTTTGCGGCTTTTTTAAAAGCATTACCTGGAGACATATCCCCAATCGGCCCGTTCGCTTGAACCGTTATGCCATATAAACGGCGATGAGATAGAGCGTTCTTATAAACATCATCTGAGCGATTACGAATCGTGGAGCGCAAAAGAGCATGCCGACAAATGGTTGCTTTTTGCCAAGAACATAGGTCCTCGCCTTTGCATAGATGAGACCTCGATGAGTAATGGAGAACTTTACACCATAATATCCAATCCCGATGCCAGAGGGAAGAAAGGTACTCTTGTTGCAATGATAGAAGGCGTCAAGTCTGATGATATCATTGCAATAATCAACAGGATACCCGAAAAGCACAGGCGGTTGGTAAAGGAGGTTACGCTTGATATGTCAAATAGTATGAACCGCATCGTAACACGTTGCTTTCCCTCCGCAATAAAGGTTATTGACCGTTTTCACGTTCAGAAAGAAGCCTGCGAAGCTGTACAAGAACTGCGCATAAAGCACCGTTGGGATGCAATACAGGAAGAAACCGATGCCAAGGAAAATGCAAAATGGAGCGGCAAGGAATATCATCCATTTGTATTCCCAAATGGAGATACGAAGAAGCAACTGCTTGCACGCAGCAGATATTTGCTGTTTAAATCACCGGAAAAATGGAGCAAATCACAAAAAGAGAGGGCAGCAATTCTTTTTGCACAATATCCGGACTTGAAAGAGGCTTACTCGCTCACACATTCCTTAAGAATGATATTCTCACGCAGATTTACAAAGGATCAGGCAAGGCTTCAATTGGCACGTTGGTACGACAAGGTTGATAATAGTGGCTTTGTGTCATTCAATACAATTGCCGGAACAATATACGAACATTACGAGGAAATACTCAACTACTTCGTCAATCGTTCAACAAATGCTTTTGCTGAAAGTTTTAATGCTAAAATCAAAGCATTCAGAGCACAGCTTAGAGGTGTTACCGACTTAAAGTTCTTCTTTT
>JAFXGV010000066.1 GCA_017536765.1 Bacteroidaceae bacterium | reverse complement strand
GGTGGCCTTTGAATGCGGAAATAGCGCGAGGATGTCTGAGTGTAGTTGAAAAACGAATAGCAGAGCATCACTTGTAAACAGTTATGCTATGCCGTTTTTCAACAAGCGAGTTTCGCAGCGCCCGCAGGCGAAGGCCGTAACCCTGCGTGGCGAAGTTGGCGCACCAAGCGAGAACTAACAGCTTGCTGTTACCGCAGCGACTGCGACAACGAATAATTGCACCAGGTGAAGAGCTTTTGCTCCTTTTGTCGGCACAAAAGGAGAGAAAGAAATAGATTTAATGAGAGAATAACCGATAATCAGCACCGAAAACTTTACAGCAAATTTTCCTCATTTATACATTCAACGCGGCTGAGCCGAAACCATAATACTGCAACTGATTGTTGAGCGCCTGCTGTGTCTCTTTAAGGAACTTGAAATTCTCCATCAGCTCCATAACCTTGGCAGCATCGGAGGTGTTGGCAGGGTCCTTTAGAGCAGCCATAGTATCCTTGAGCATCTCGTCGATGATGGCGTGCTTGTAGGCAATGGAGAGGCGGGTGGCCTGCTCAAAGAGAATAGCCATTTCGTTGCGCTCTTCGCCGCTTGCCTGCTCGCTGAAGAACTTGCTCAGGATATACCGCTCGCCGCACAGGTCGGCCGTTAGGCGCGACACCTCGCTGTCGGGGTGGGCAAGGAAATGGCGCTCGGGGTTGAAGTTCACATCGGCGGCATACTGCGATGCCTCGTCGAAGATGCGTTTATACAGAGGATGGCTCAGCTCCACGCCATCGTCCTTGAAGGAGTAATAGAGGTGCGAGATGACCGTTTCGGTGAAGGCAGGAGTGCCTTCGGCCTGATTTTCGGGCACCTGAACCAACTTGTCGCCGTTGCGCAGAATAAACTGTATAATGGCCCTCTCCTTGTTGTGCAGGGGGTTGCTGCTGTAGCTCTCTATTATATTCTGCTTGAACTCGCTGGGGGCGGGCTGCTGCGGTGTGGTTGTGTCGTCGGCATCCGCCACTGCGGCTGCAGCATCGTCGCCTGCCTGGCGCTTTTGCAGCTCCTCGCTGCGTTTCATTCTTATCTTGGCTGTTTCGCGCACAAGCAGTTGCTCGCCCACATTGAGCATTTCGCTGCACTTCTTTATGTACTCGCTGCGCAGTATCTCGTTGGGAATGACGGCTATACTCTTTACAATATCGCCCACAAGATTGGCGCGTGCCACGGGGTCCTCGCCCACCTCATCGAGCAGCAGATTGGTTTTGAAGCGTATGAAATCGACCTTGTTGCGGTTTATGTACTCTTCAACCTCCTCGGTGCTATGGCTCTGTGCGTAGCTGTCGGGGTCCTCGCCGTCGGGCAGTAGCACCACGTTTATGTTCATACCCTCCTCGAGCAGCATATCGGTTCCGCGCAAAGAGGCCTTGATGCCTGCCTTGTCGCCGTCGTAGAGCAATGTTACGTTATCGGTAAAGCGGTGTATGAGCTTTATCTGCCCCGTGGTGAGCGACGTGCCCGACGATGCCACCACGTTCTTTATGCCCGCCTGGTACATCGATATTACATCGAGGTAGCCCTCTACAAGGATGCAGCGGTCCTTCTGCATTATGGCCTGCTTGGCAAAATAGAGGCCATAAAGGTGGTCGCTCTTGTGATATATCTCAGACTCGGGCGAATTGACATACTTTGCTGCCTTGGGGTTGTTCTGCAATATGCGGCCGCCAAATGCCACCACCTTGCCCGATATTGTGTGCACGGGGAATATGCAACGCCCCCAGAAACGGTCTTTAAGCCCGCCGTCGTCGGTCTTGTAGCACACGCCTGTTTTGGCAAGCAAGTCGGCATTGTAGCCGGCCTTCACAGCTGTAGTGGCAAGAGCATCGCGCCGTTCGGGGGAGTAGCCCAAGCCAAAGCGCTCGATGGTTTCGTCGTGCAGGCCGCGGTGGCGGAAGTAGTTGAGCCCAATGGCCTTACCCTCCTCTGTAGTGTGCAGGGTGCTTGTGAAGAATTGTTGGGCATACTGGTTCACCACAAAAAGGCTCTCGCGCAGGTTCTGCTGCTCCTTCTCCTCGTTGGTGAGTTCGCGCTCACGTATCTCTATGTTATACTTTTTGGCAAGCCAACGCAGGGCATCGTAGTAGCTCAGCTGCTCGTGCTCCATAATAAAGTGCACAGGCTTGCCCCCCTTGCCGCAACCGAAACACTTCCATAGATTCTTTGCGGGCGACACGGTGAACGAGGGGGTTTTCTCGTTGTGAAACGGGCAAAGACCTATCATATTGACACCACGCTTGCGCAGTGCCACAAAGTCGCCCACCACCTCCTCTACCCGGGCGGTGTCCATTATCTGTTCTATGGTGTTCCTGTCTATCATACTTTAAGGGGGAATGTTTCCTTGTGCGAAGATACACAATGCAGGCCCAAGAAAAAAGCGGTAGTGCAGATATTTTTCAACCACCGACAGTTCAATCACAAAAAATAGGCTGCCCTGCGGGGCAACCTACCTTATTATATATATACAACGCAGCAGGCTATCTGTTACGCAGCAGATTCATAAACTCCTCGCGCGTTTTGGCCTGGTTAAAGGCACCGCAAAAATCGGATGTTGTGGTTATGGAGTTCTGCTTCTTGATGCCGCGCATCTGCATACACAGGTGCTGGGCCTCAACCACCACCATCACACCAAGCGGGTTCAAAGTGCTCTGTATGCACTCCTTTATTTGCAGCGTAAGGCGCTCCTGCACCTGCAGGCGGCGCGAGAAGGCATCTACCACGCGGGCTATCTTGCTGAGGCCGGTGATGTAGCCGTTGGGTATGTATGCAACGTGCACCTTGCCAAAGAAGGGGAGCAAGTGGTGCTCGCAAAGCGAATAGAAATCGATGTCCTTCACTATCACCATCTGACTGTAGTCCTCCTTGAACATTGCACCACGCAAGATGGCCTCGGGGTCCTCGTTGTAGCCTGCGGTGGCCTCGAGAATGGCGCGTGCCACGCGGTCGGGCGTTTTCACAAGCCCCTCGCGGTTTACATCCTCGCCTATTGCCTGCAACATATTGTGGCAGCTTTGCATCAGCATCTCCTTTGCTTTCTCCGAATCTTTCAACATAGCTTTAATAAGGTAGATTTATCAATGTCTTTCTCACGGATATTTCCTTGAACTTGCGGGTGGCTTTCAGCTTGTACATAACAGCCTCGGCCTCTTCGCGGGTGCGGTAGTCGCCATACTGGCAAGAGCGTATGGGCGATTCAAAAACCACATACACCTCGGCACCGGGGAAGTTCTCCCTCATATACTGTGCCCAGCTGTTGGCCTCGTCGCGCGCGGCACGCGAGTTGTTGCCCGAATATACCATAACGCGGTAGCCCTCGACCTGGGTGGTTTTGGCCGACATCTTGCCCATAAGGCTGTCGAGCTTTGCGGGCTGCTCTATGGTTATGGTGCCTTTGCCGGGCTCGGTGCGCTCGAGTTCTTGCACAATAGTGCTCTGTGCCGCTGCATAGAGGGCACAGAGCATTATTGATAAAAACAGTGTTATACGTTTCATTATTTGAAAGCGTCGATGATACCTTTGAAATCGGCAACCTTGAGGGCTGCACCACCGATGAGACCACCATCAACGTTGGGGTTGGCAAAAAGCTCTTTTGCGTTGCCGGGTTTGCAGCTGCCGCCATAGAGGATTGATGTGTTCTCGGCTACCTCGTTACCATACTTCTCGGCAATGGTAGAGCGGATGTAGGCGTGAATCTCCTCGGCCTGCTCGGGTGTGGCTGTGAGGCCTGTACCGATAGCCCAAACGGGCTCGTAAGCCAAGATGATTTTTGAGAAATCCTCGGCAGAAAGGTCGTAGAGCGAGCCTGCGAGCTGGCTGTAAACAACCTGGTTCTGGATACCCTGCTCGCGCTCCTCCTTTACCTCACCGATGCAGAAGATGGGGGTAAGACCGTTGGCAAGAGCAAGCTGCACCTTCTCCTTGAGAATCTCGGCTGTCTCGCCATAGTATGCGCGGCGCTCAGAGTGGCCAAGGATTACATACTGTGCACCTGTAGATGCTACCATAGAGGCAGAAACCTCGCCTGTGTATGCACCCGATACTTTGTCGGCGCAGTTCTCGGCACCCACGCCGATGATTGAAGAATCAACGATGGGAGTAACCGATGCAAGGTGAATGAAGGGTGTGCAGATTACTACATCGCAGTTGGGTTTGTCGGCTGTCAAAGCCTCGTTGAGCTCCTTTGCAAGAGCAATGCCCTCCTGGAGATTCATATTCATCTTCCAGTTTCCGGCAACAATGTTCTTTCTCATTTTAATTAAGTTTTAAGGGTTTATATTATTTATATCACTCGTTTTTTCTTCAACGGCAGGGGCTGCCTGCTTCTGTTTTTTGCGCGGCGCGGCAAAAATATCTATGAACAGGATAAGTGCCACGGGCAGGGCAAACAGCAGCAGCCAAAAGCGCCAGCCGCGCATTATCTTCACATAGTCGCGGCCAAGCAGGGAGCCTTGCTGCGACATTGTATCAACGGCAGGCACGTCGTCGATATCCCATTTTTCCACCACCACCCCGTCTTTCACAAGCACAAGGCCCGGGTTGGCACGTATCATTGTCTTGAGCATATCGTTATCGGCCCAATAGAGGGGATATTCGGCACCTGTGCGCTTGCGCCACAGGGCCACGGCATCCTCGGTTGACGATGTGGCGGCGTAGAACGGCATTTTGTGCTCCTTGCAGTAGTCGTAAAGGTCGTTTATCTTATCTACGCGGCTCTCGTTGGCATTTTCAACCATCTCCAACACCAAGATTGCCACGTAGCCCGTGGCGGAGAGAATATCCTCGGCTGCATCGTAATCGGTGGCAAGGTCTATGAAACAGAAATCGGTTATTGCCGCGGGGCGGCCAAGCGATATTACCTGATCGCGGCTGCCAAAGTATCTCCAGCCATCGCCGGGGATGGAGTCGGCGGGAAAATTGCGAAGCTCGCCATCCTTTTCATAGACCGCTTGGGTTATATATTGCGCCGGTATGTCAACCGTGGCCTCGCGCAGGTTGGTGCCTATTGCAAAGGGGCGGAAATCGATGACAGGCAGGTGGCCTATGCTCATTCCTTCCAAAAGTATTATGTAAAAGAGCACAAAGAGCACCGCCATCCAACGGGTGCCGCTGCTTATGCAACGGCGGTAGTGCGATGTATTGAAGCTGACCACTGCTGCCATAAACAACAGGAAAAGATTTTTTACAAAGGTTTCCTCGTGGGTGAACTGCATTGCATCGCCAAAACAACCGCAGTCGGGTATGGGGTTATGCAGCCACAAATAGAGTGTGAACGGGGTGTAAATGAGCATTGTCACAAAAGTGAGCCACGCCACAGGCTTGCGGTAGATGCCCGTGAGCATGAAGAAACCGAGCACAAACTCGGCACCCACTATCACAAGGGCAAAAAATAGCAGCCAGGCATCGGGAAAGAGGGTGACATCGAACACCGCGGCATACTCCTTGAGCTTATAGAAGAAGCCCATGGGATCGACGGCCTTCACAAAGCCCGACACCATAAACGAAATTGCTAACAACACGCGACAGGCGTTGGTGAGCAATGTGGTGAGCAATATTTTCTTAGTTGGCGAAACCATTCTTTATGAGCCCGAATACTGCATAGTTTATCATATCCATATAGTTTGCATCCACGCCCTCGGACACCTGTGTGGCACCATCGTGCTCCTCAATCTGCTTGGTGCGCCATATCTTTGTGAGGATGAGGTCGGTGTACGATGTGGTGCGCATTCCGCGCCACGCCTCGTTATAGTCGTGGTTTTTCTTTTTCATAAGTTCAAGGGTGGTGTGCGCCTTCTTGTCGTAGAGGGCCATAGCCTCGTCGGGGGTGAGGTCGCAATGGTCGGCATACCCGAGGTCGAGCTGCACAAGTGCTATTATTCCGTAGTTCACAATGCCTATGAGCTCGGAGTTTATATCCTCGCCCACAAGATTCTCGGCACCGGTTTCTAAGGTGCGTATGCGTTTGGCCTTTATGAAAATCTGGTCGGTGAGCGATTGGGGGCGCATTATGCGCCACGATGCACCGTAGTCGTAGAGTTTCTTGCTGAAAAGTTCGCGGCAGATGGCAAGCACCTGCTCAAATTCCTTGTTTGTATCGTTAGCCATTATCGTGTATCGTCTTATTGGTTTTTAGGATATTTCTTGAACCAGCTGCCCACCTTGAGCTTAACAACGCCAAAGAGCGCCTCGCTGAAGATGCCGCCGCTCATTTTGGAGGTTCCAAGCACGCGGTTGACAAAAATCACGGGTATCTCTTTTATTTTGAAACCACACATATGGGTGGTGAACTTCATTTCAATCTGGAAGGCATACCCTTTGAAGCGGATGGAGTCGAGGTCTATGGTTTCGAGCACCTTGCGACGGTAGCAGTTGAAGCCCGCAGTGGTATCGTAAACAGGCAGACCTGTGATGAAACGCACGTATTTTGATGCGAAGTAGGACATAAGCACGCGCCCCATAGGCCAGTTGACAACGTTCACACCCGTCACATAACGGCTGCCAATGGAGAGGTCGTAACCATCTTTGGCGCAAGCCTCGTAGAGCAATGGCACATCGGCGGGGTTGTGGGAGAAGTCGGCATCCATCTCAAAGATATACTCGTAGCCCTGCTGCAAGGACCATTTGAAACCCGTGATGTAGGCTGTGCCCAAGCCTAACTTGCCCTCACGCTCTATTATGTGAACCCTGCCTGCGAACTCGCCCTGCAAGGATTTCACTATGGCAGCCGTGCCGTCGGGCGAGCCATCATCGACCACAAGCACATCGAAGGAGTGTTCCAGCGCCATAAGCACGCGAATCATCTTCTCGATGTTCTCTTTTTCGTTATATGTGGGTATTATTATTACTGCATCGCTTTTCATAAAGGCATACTGTTTTAGCGCCACGCCCAAGCAGGCCGGTACATTCTTTACAAAGATAGGACAAATCCAAAAATATTTCAAAATTATCTTCTAAATATTATATAAATAACTTAAACGTGATGAATAGTGGGCGGTTTTTGCCGAGAATTTGGTTTTTCTCACTATCTTCGCACGCAAATTCAAACCATAATACAAGTGGAAAAGAGTAAAAAACTATTCATAGAGACATACGGCTGCCAAATGAACGTTGCCGACAGCGAGGTGATAGGTTCAATACTTAAAGTGGCTGAATATGAGGTAACCAATGAGATAGCCGAGGCCGACCTCATACTGCTGAACACCTGCTCGATACGCGACAATGCCGAGCAGAAAATATACGGCCGCCTGGACCAGCTGAACGCTATGCGCCGCGGCAAGAACATTCTCATAGGCGTGGTGGGCTGTATGGCCGAGCGCGTGAAAGAGGAACTCATAGAAAAATACAAAGTAAACATAGTGGCAGGCCCCGATGCCTACCTGTCGCTGCCACAACTCATTGCCGAGGCCGAAATGGGGCACGCGGCTATGAACATAGAGCTATCGACCACCGAAACATACCGCGACATCATTCCTATGCGCATATGCAGCGGCAACGTATCGGGCTACATATCCATAATGCGTGGCTGCAACAACTTCTGCCACTACTGCGTGGTGCCATACACCCGTGGCCGCGAAAGAAGCCGCGACATACAGAGCATTCTTGCCGAGGTTGACGACCTTGTAGCAAAAGGGTTCAAGGAGATAATACTGCTGGGGCAGAACGTGAATTCGTATAATTTTGAGGAGACAGACGGCACACACATCACCTTCCCCGAACTGCTGCGCCGCGTGGCACGCCACGCCCCTGCCACCCGCATACGCTTCACCACATCGCACCCCAAGGATATGAGCGACGACACCCTGCGCGTGATAGCCGAGGAGCCCAACGTGTGCCGCAGCATACACCTGCCCGTGCAGAGCGGCAGCAGCGCAATGCTCAAGGCGATGAACCGCAAATACACCCGCGAGTGGTACCTCGACCGCATCGAAGCCATACGCACCATAGTGCCCGATTGCGGCCTTTCCACCGATATTATTGCGGGATTCTGCGGGGAGACCGAGGAGGACCACCAAGCCACCCTCTCGCTTATGCGCCACTGCTCATACGATGCCGCCTTTATGTTCAAATATTCCGAGCGCCCCGGCACATTTGCCAGCCGCCATATGAAAGACGATATTGATGACAAGGAGAAGGTGCGCCGCCTTAACGAGATTATCGCCCTGCAACAGGAGTGCTCGGCAGCAAACAACAAAAAGTGCATAGGCCACACCTACGAGGTACTCATAGAGGGAGTGTCAAAACGCTCGCGCGAGCAGTTCTTCGGCCGCACCGAGCAGAACCGCACCGCCGTTTTCGACCGTAAGGGACACAAGATAGGCGATTTTGTGAAAGTGAAGATAAACGACTCCACAGCAGCCACGCTGCTTGGCGAAATTGTGGAGTAAGGAGATTATAAACAACAAAAGAAGGGGAAGTCCAAATAAAATGGACTTCCCCTTCTTTTGCTGCCTTGTCGCCTGTGCGCCCAAAAAAAACAAAAACAGAGGAGATGAGAAAAAAGATTCCACCAAACGAGCAATCATAGGAATATACAGCAATTCCGGCCACCTTATATATTTTAACATTATTTAACCATTCGGGGGGGTAATTGGGGGACTATTAGTTACCTTTGCGCCATATTGTGTAATAATAGCAAACAATAATTAACAAATAACACTTAATCACTATGAAAAAGACCTATTTGAAACAGCTGTTCGCGACCCTGTTGCTGCTATGCGGCACCGTGGCATTCGCGGGCAGTTCAGCCCCTGCCGACGAAACATACACCCTGACGTATGTTGTAGATGGCGAAACCTACCAAACCGCCACCCTCGCGGCAGGCGCAGCCATAAACCTGCCTGCAGGCCCTGCAAAGGAGGGTTACGAGTTCGTTAAATGGGATTTGGAAACCGCAATGCCCATAGACATAGCCTCCAATGCCGATGCTATGCTCTACACCAACGCCCCTTGCACCGACACCCGATATGGCGATCAATTCACCAGCTGGCAGGTGCTCTTTGATGATAATGCCGGTACCTTCTTCCATTCCGAGTATGCCAACAAAGAGAGCGCCGACGGGCTCGACCACTACCTGCGCGTGGATATGGGCGAGGGTAAATCTATCACAAGTTTTACTTTCACATACACCAATCGCAACACAAACAGCTATATAAACGCCCCCAAAGCAATGGTGGTGGAGGGCTCAAACGAAGCCGATGGCGAGTACGTGGAGCTTGCCACACTCACAAACCTCTCATCTACCAACTCCGATGTGTATAACTCACAGGTAATAGGCAACGGCACAGCCTATCGCTACATACGTTACCGCGTGACAGAGACACATTATAATCAAAAGGTATATGAACACCCATTTTTCTTTATTGCAGAATTTGGAATGGCAGATGCCGCCATTCCCACCACAATGCCCGCAAGCGATATCTCGCTCGTTGCCGTTTATAAAGAACCGTCCGGTACTTGTGGCGAGAGTGCCACTTGGTCGCTTTCGAATGGCGTTCTCACTATTAGCGGCACAGGGGCTATGAAAAATTACTCCTACGCTTCTACTCCTTGGTACAAATATCGCGAAGATATTACTGCTGTTGTAATTGAAAATGGCGTAACAAGCATAGGTGATGATGCGTTCTATAATTGCACCGGCATCACAAGCGTTACAATCCCGAGTAGCGTAACAAGCATTAGAGACGATGCGTTCCAAAATTGCGACGGCCTTACAAACGTTACAATACCCAATAGCGTAACAAGCATTGGAGATTATGCGTTCAATAATTGCAACAACCTCACAAGCGTTACAATAGGCAGCGGAGTAACAAGCATAGGAGATTATATGTTCAGTTATTGCAACAGCCTCACAAGTATAGTTGTCGATGAGGCGAATAGTAAATATGACAGCCGCGATGGGTGCAATGCTATTATTTACACATCATCAAACAATTTGACAGCAGGTTGTAAAAACACAACTATCCCCGGCAGCGTCACAAGCATAGGAAGCAATGCGTTACATGGTTGCACCGGCCTCACAAGCATAACTATCCCCAATAGCGTAACAAAGATAGGTGATTACGCGTTCGCTGATTGCCGTGACCTTGCAAGCGTTACAATAGGCAGTGGCGTAACAAGCATTGCAGATAGAACATTCAGTGGTTGCAGCGGCGCTCTCACAAGCATAGTTGTTGATGAGGGTAACAGTGTGTATGACAGCCGCGAGGGTTGCAATGCCATTATAAAAACCGCAACAAATGCTTTGGTTTTGGGTTGTAAGAATACAACTATCCCGGGTAGCGTCACAAGCATTGGACTGGAAGCGTTCTTACGTTGCACAGGGCTCACAAATATTGCTATCCCGGGTAGCGTCACAAGCATTGGATTCAATGCGTTCTTCGGTTGCACCGGCCTCACAAGTGTAACAATAGGCAACGGCGTAAGAAGCATTGGCCAGTCGGCGTTCGAGAAATGCACCGGCCTCACAAGCATAGAAATACCCAACAGCGTAACAGAAATAGGCTATTACGCATTCTCCGATTGCAACAACATCACAAATGCAACTATAGGCAATAGTGTAACAGAAATAGGTTGGTACGCGTTCCAAAATTGCACCGGCCTCACAAGTATGGAAATCCCGAGCAGCGTAACAGAAGTGGGTTATTATGCGTTCAAGGGTTGTAGCAGCCTCACCGACATCTATTTAGCATCGAACCCCACCTTAGGCAGTCCGTCTTTCCCCTCAACAGCAACCTGCCACCTGACAATAACCGACAGCAATGCAGCCGATTTCAATAATCAAAATAATAACACATACGCCGATGTTAGTTACACCCGCACAATAAGTGAGGGTAAATATGGTACCATTATGTTGCCCTTTGTGCCCGACGAGGCAAGCCTTGAAAACTACGCCTTCTACACACTAAAGGAGGCGGGCGACGGGTATATTAAGTTCGAGGAGGTTGCCGCCCCCGTGGCTAATACCCCGTACCTTTATACCCTGCGCGCAGGCGGCGAGAACACAGCCATCACCGGTGGCGAAACAACCATAGTTACCGCATTCCGTAATAACGATGCCGTAGTAGGCAGCTGGAGCCTTATCGGTTCATTCAGCAACGAAACTATAGACTGCACCCGTGGCAACTACTACGCATACTCGGCAGCAAGGAACGAGATTAACCGCATAACAAAAACGCTCACCGTGAGCCCCTATCGTGCATACCTCAAGAGCACGGCGGCACAGAACTCCAACTTGCGAGTATTCATTGGTGGCACCACCGGCGTTACCGAGATTTCACCCGATGACATCGAGGGCTTCAACAATGGTGCAGTGTACGACCTTTATGGCCGCCCCGTAAACGAGCCTGCCAAGGGAGGTATTTACATAATTGACGGTAAAAAGGTTGTGTGGTAATGTTGTAAACTCCTCCGGCAGCTTCGCTGCCACCTCCTCTTTAGAGGAGGAGTTTGTTGCTTTTAGCTCCTCCTCTCAGGTAGAGGAGGTGGATTTACGAGCAACGCGAGTAAAGACGGAGGAGTATTCGGG
>JAFXGV010000065.1 GCA_017536765.1 Bacteroidaceae bacterium | reverse complement strand
CCCGAATACTCCTCCGTCTTTACTCGCGTTGCTCGTAAATCCACCTCCTCTACCTGAGAGGAGGAGCTAAAAGCAACAAACTCCTCCTCTAAAGATGAGGTGGCAGCGAAGCTGCCGGAGGAGTTTACAACATTACCACACTACCTTTTTACCGTCAATTATGTAAATACCTCCCTTGGCAGGCTCGTTTACGGGGCGGCCATAGAGGTCGTACACTGCACCGCTGCCCAAGCCCTCGATGTCATCGGGTGAAATCTCGGTAATGCCGGTGGTGCCACCTATGAATACTCGCAAGTTGGAGTTCTGTGCCGCCGTGCTCTTGAGGTATGCGCGATAGGGGCTCACGGTGAGCGTTTTTGTTATGCGGTTAATCTCGTTCCTTGCTGCCGAGTATGCGTAGTAGTTGCCGTCGGTGCAGTCTATTGTCTGGTTTGTGAACGAGCCAACCAAATCCCAGCAGCCCTGTGTGCCGTTGTTAATGTCGGCTGCTATGGTTGTTTCGCCACCGGTGATTGCTGCGTTCTCGCCACCTGCGCGCAGTGTGTAAAGATACGGGGTGTTGGCCTCGGGGGTGGCAACCTCCTCAAAACGTACATATCCATCGCCCGCCTCTTTTAGTGTGTAGAAGGCGTAGTTTTGCAGGCTTGCCTCGTCGGGGGCAAAGGGCAACATAATGGTGCCATATTTACCCTCGCTTATTGTGCGGGTGTAACTAACATCGGCGTATGTATTGGCGTTTGCGGTGTTGAAATCGGCAGCATCGCTGTCGGTTATTGTCAGGTGGCAGGTTGCTGTTGAGGGGAAAGGCGAAACGCCTAAGGTGGGGTTCGATGCAAAGTAGATGTCTGTTAGTTCTTCGCAAGCTCCGAACGCATTAAAACCCACTTCTGTTACGCTGCTCGGTATTTCCATACTTGTGAGGCCGGTGCAATTATAGAACACCCAAGAACCTATGCTTGTTACGCTATTGGGGATTGTTACGCTTGCGAGGCTTGTGCATTTATAGAACGCATAGTATCCAATGCTTGTTACGCTATTGGGGATTATGGTATTCATACAACCTTGTATCAAAGTATTTGTTGCCGTTTCAATAATGGCATTGCAACCCTCGCGGCTGTCATATACGCTATTACCCTCATCAACTACTATGCTTGCGAGGCCGGTGCAACCGTAGAACGCCTGACCTTCAATATGTGTTACGTTTTTGCCTATAGTAACACTTGTAAGGTCGTAGCAATCACCGAACGCATAATCTACTATGCTTGTTACGCTATTGGGTATTGTTATGCTTGCGAGGCCGTTACGACCACCGAATGCACAATCACCTATGCTTGTTACGCTATTGGGAATTATAGTATTTTCACTACCCACAATCAAAGTATTTGTTGCGGTTTCTATAATGGCATTGCAACCCTCTCGGCTGTCATATACACTGTTTTCCTCATCTACAACTATGCTTTTGAGGCTGCAATAGTTGAATGAAATTCCTATGCTTGTTACATTAGCGGGGATGTAAATGCTTTTGAGGCCGCTGCAATAATGGAACGCACGGCTTTCTATGCTTGTTACGCTATTGGGGATTGTAACGCTTGTGAGGCTGGTGCAATTATAGAACGCATAATCTCCTATGCTTGTTACGCCATCTTCAATAACAACCGTGGTTATATCCTCGCGATATTCTGTCCAAGGAGCTGTGTTATCCCCTGTGTCGCTGTAATTGGCCATATCCCCTGTGCCACAAATGATGAGTATGCCACCACCATACATCCAAGTGGCATACTCGCCACAAGTGCCGCTTACCGGAGATTTTATTGTGAGATTGCTCCAAGGTTCACTGGCCTCGTATGATGCCACAATATCGGCGGGTACGTAGATCACGGGATTGCTACCATAGAACGTGAGATTATCGAAGGTGGGTGGAACTGTTGCTAATGCCATAATGCTCTCAAGATTGTTGCAATTAGCAAACGCGGCACTTCCTATGCTTGTTACGCTATTGCCTATTGTAACGCTTGTGATGCCGGTGCAATTATAGAACGCGCTACTTCCAATGCTTGTAACGCTATTGGGTATTGTAACGCTTGTGAGGCCGCTGCAATCATAGAACGCGCTACTTCCAATGCTTGTAACGCTATTGGGTATTGTAACGCTTGTGAGGCCGTCGCAATTAAAGAACGCATCATCACCTATGCTTGTTACGTCATTTTCAATTATAACAGCAGTAATATCCTCGCAATATTCATTCCAAGGAGCTGTGTTATCCCCGTAGGTGTAGTAATCGGTCATAGCGCCTGTGCCGCTTATGGTGAGAACACCATTGTTAAGAACCCAAATGATATTATCGCCACAAGTACCGTTTACGTTTATCATCATCGCTTTTATTCTGGGGATAACACTCCAAGCCTCATTTGCCTCGTATACTTCCATAGCATTGGGAAGCACCGTTAATACTGCATATGCGCCGATGCCATTGAACGCATTGGTTCCAAGGGTGGCAGGGGTGGTTGCCAACGATGTGATGCTCGTTAGGTTGGAGCTATTCTCGAATGCATAGCTTCCTATGCTTGTGAGGGTAGAGGGCAACGACACTTCTGCCAAATTGGGGCATACATCGAATGCCCAAGCACCGATAGAGGTAACGCCCTCGGGCACTGTTACGCTTGTGAGGCCGGTGCGGCTGAATGCGCCTTCTGCTATGGTTGTGATGCCGGCGGGAATTTCCACGCTTGTGAGCGAGCTGCAACGGCAGAAGGCTTCAAAGCCTATGGTTGTTACGCCGGCGGGGATTTCCACGTCTGCAAGGTTGGTACAGTCATAGAACGCATCATTGCCTATGCTTGTGAGGGTGCTTGGCAATGTGGCACTTGTGGCTGCCTCGAAGGCGCGGAACGCATTGTTGCCAATATGGGTGATGCCCTCGCCCACCACTATGGTGGTTATTGCTGTGCGATAATCTTTCCACGGGGTGGCATTGGCATTGGCATAGTCGGCCATAGCGCCTGTGCCACCGATGGTGAGAACGCCATTGTTAAGCGACCAAGTGGCACTCTCGCCACAAGAACCGAATAACTCTTTATAAATGGCAACGAGCGAGATATCGCTTGCGGGCATTGTGGTGGGAATGGCGGCATCTGCCATTCCAAATTCTGCAATAAAGAAGAATGGGTGTTCATATACCTTTTGATTATAATGTGTCTCTGTCACGCGGTAACGTATGTAGCGATAGGCTGTGCCGTTGCCTATTACCTGTGAGTTATACACATCGGAGTCGGTAGATGAGAGGTTTGTGAGTGTGGCAAGCTCCACGTACTCGCCATCGGCTTCGTTCGAGCCCTCAACCACCATTGTTTTGGGGGCGTTTATATAGCTGTTTGTGTTGCGATTGGTGTATGTGAAAGTAAAACTTGTGATAGAATTACCCTCGCCCATATCCACGCGCAGGTAGTGGTCGAGCCCGTCGGCACTCTCGTTGTTGGCATACTCGGAGTGGAAGAAGGTGGAAGCCTGTCCATCGAATAGCACCTGCCAACTTGTAAACTGGTCGCCATATCGGGTGTCGGTGCAGGGAGCGTTGGTGTAGAGCATAGCATCGGCATTGGAGGCTATGTCTATGGGCACTGCGGTTTCCAAATCCCATTTAACGAACTCGTAACCCTCCTTTGCAGGGCCTGCAGACAGGTTTATGGCTGCGCCGGCCGCGAGGGTGGCGGTTTGGTAGGTTTCGCCATCTACAACATACGTCAGGGTGTATGTTTCATCGGCAGGGGCTGAACTGCTCGCGAATGCCACTGTGCTACACAGCAGCAACAGGGTAGCGAACAGCTGTTTCAAATAGGTCTTTTTCATAGTAATTAAGTGTTATTTGTTAATTATTGTTTGCTATTATTACACAATAAGGCTCAAAGATAGCTAATAGTCCCCCAATTACCCCCCCGAATAGTTAAATAATGTTAAAATGTGTTTGTACCTGTAATTACGCTGTTATTTGAAAATACAACGGGAAACCTCGCTTAAATCCAATAAAAGCAGGGTGGTGCATAGGATTGTTATGCCTTTTTTTGTAATTTTGCGCCCGAACGAAAAAGAAGAACAACAATGAAGATAGGCGATAAAGTACGTTTTATTTATGAGCGTGGCGGGGGCGTGGTCAAGGGCTTCCGTGGTAAGGATATAGTGTTGGTTGAGGGTGAGGATGGTTTTGAAATACCTATGCCGGTGCGCGAGTGTGTGGCGGTTGATACCAACGAGTACAATTTTGAGAAAAAGACGGCGGCGCAGCGTGCGCAGGAGAATGAGGCCAAGCGTGCAGCGCAGCCTGTTGCATCACAGCCTATTGTGGAATGCGAGGAGAGTGAACCTATAGTGTCGTATCGCCCAATGGAGCGCCCCGAGGGTGAGCGACTGAATGTATCTTTGGCCTTTTTGCCTATGGAGGAGAAGGCTTTGTCCAATTCGCGTTTCGAGGCCTATATAATAAACGATAGTAACTACAGCCTCTATTTCACCTATCTGTCGGCATCGGGCCGCAGTTGGCAGATGCGTGCCAAGGGCCTGCTTGAACCTAATTCCAAGATGTTTATAGAGGAGTTTGGCCGTGAGGAACTCAACGACATTGAGCACGTGTGCGTGCAGTTGCTTCCATTTAAGGATAAAAAGCCTTTTGCACTGAAGGCGGCAATGAACATTGAGCGCCGCATAGATACCGTGAAATTTTACAAACTGCACCTGTTCCGCGAAAATCCCTATTTCGACGAGGGTGCACTCATTTACGACTTGGTGGTTGATGACAAGCCCACAAAGGAGATATTTGCATCGGCCGAGGAGCTGCAAAAGGTGATTCTTGAAAAAAAGAAAGGCGATGCAGTGCAGCCAAAGCAGCCCACGCAAAAGATAACCAAGGGCAGCGATATACTGGAGGTGGATTTGCACATAAACGAACTGCTCGACAGCACAGCAGGTATGAACAGTTTCGACATCTTGCGCTATCAGATTGATGTGGTGCGTAAAACCCTCGACGAGCATATAAAGGAGAAGGGCAAGCGTATAGTGTTCATCCACGGCAAGGGCGAGGGTGTGTTGCGCAATGCCATAGCACAGGAGTTGCGCCGCAAATATCCTCGTTGCATTTCGCAAGATGCATCGTTTCAAAAGTATGGCTTCGGTGCCACTATGGTGATAATAAAATAACTATAGGCATTACATAGAAAAAGCCGCGGAAATTTCCGCGGCTTTTTCTATGTGTAAAGGATTTTGCTTATTTGCTGCACTTGCAATCGCAACCGATAACCTTCCATATGAGTGCTGCTATGGCAGCACCAATGAACGGACCTACGATGAATATCCACAGCTGCTGCAAAGCCTCACCGCCCTGGAATAGTGCGGGACCTATTGAACGCGCGGGGTTCACCGATGTGCCTGTGTAGCGAATGCATACAAGGTGTACAAGAATGAGCGAAAGACCAATAGCAAGGCCGGCAAAATTGCCTGCACCCTTCTTCTCGTCGGTGGTACCAAGAACAACAAGTACGAAGATTGCTGTAAACACAATCTCGGCTACAAGGCCGCCCGCGATGCCCATGCCGGGTTGGCAGGCGTTAGCGCCTGTTCCTGTAATAACATCACCGCTTGTGGTGGTGCATAGATAGAGAACAGCGGCACCCACTATGGCACCGATAACCTGGAACAGCATATACATTGCTGCATCCTTTCCCTTCATACGGCCGCTCAGCAACACACCGAGTGTGATTGCGGGGTTAATGTGGCAACCGCTTACGCCACCTATGGTGTAAGCCATAGCAACCACTGCAAGACCGAACGCCATAGCTGTACCTACAACGGTAGATGCAAGTGCGGGGTCGTTCGATGTGCAACCGAGGCTCACGGCTGTGCCGCAGCCCATAAGCACGAGTACCATTGTACCCACTGCTTCTGCTAAATACTTTTTCATAATCAATATAATTTTTGGGTGATTAGAGTGCTAATGTACAAATTATGAATTAAAAAATATATGTTAAATCAATATTTTGTGTAAAATATCCTTTATAACCACGTTTTTGTACATTATCGCTTGCCGTGATGGTAGTTAAATCCTGTTGTGTGAATATGCGAGCGTGAAAAGGCTCACGCGTGTGCCGGGCAGGGCGGTGATACTCTTGGCGCACGATGCGATGGTGGCTCCCGTGGTTAGCACATCGTCTATGAGTAGCAGGTGCTTGCCTTGCAGTGCATCGGGGTTTGTAATGGAAAATATACCCTCTACATTGCTCCAACGTTCCTCGCGGCTTTTGTGCGTTTGTGTTTCGTTGGCAATGGTGCGTTGCACGCAGCCTCTAAGCACCGGTATTCCGCTCACTGCCGACAGGCCCTTGGCTATGTAGTCACATTGGTTATAGCCACGTTTGTGCTCCTTCTTTTTGGATAGCGGCAGCGCAATTATTGCATCTATCCCCTCAAAGAAACCGTTCTCTTTTAATTCTTGCGCAGCGGCAGTAGCAAGGCGTGTGGCGGTGTCGGGATGGTTCTTGTATTTTATCAGGTGGAGCAGGTTGTTGTAGGGCGAACCCTTTTGGTAGTATATATACGACGCGGCACGCTCCACGGGTATAATGCCCCAAAAGAGTTTTTCAATCTCTTGCATATGTGTGCTGTCTATGCGCGGCAGCCGGCACAGGCAGTTGAGGCACAAATCCTGCTCGCTTGGAGAGAGGATGGTGCCGCACACGGCGCAGTAGCGTGGCAGAATGAGGTCTATGAGGTCAGATATCCATTTCATAGCTGTCGCATTTTACTATTTGCATAATTTTTGCAGGTTCAAAGCCACGCGATGCTGCAAAGCGTACTATTTTCTGCTTGGTGGCAAAATCGTCGCTCTTCAGTTCCTTTTGTTTGGCGGCAATAAGGTCGCGCAGTGTCTGCATATACTGCTCCTCGTCTATATCTTCGATGGCTTGGGTTATATATTCCCGCGGCAGCCGTTTTTCGTAGAGCGCGGCAGTTATTTTTATTCTTCCCCAGCGGTTGAAACGCAGTTTGTCGTTTACAAAGGCACGGCAGTATCGCTGTTCGTTTATGAAGCACTCGTCTTGCAGCCTTTCGATAATCTTTTCCTGTTCGGCAGGTGCCACACCCCACGCGGTGAGTTTCTTGCTCACCTCGCTCGTGCATCGTTCGCACAGTGTGCAGTAGGCTGCGGCCTTGTTAAGCGCTTCGGCAGGGGATAGGGGTTTCATAGGGTTGTATTGTGCTTGTAATTAGCCTTTTACCGCTCTTATCATACGGTCGTTGTCGGCAAAATCTTTTAGCAGTATGGTGTCGTGGTAGCCCATCTGCTGTAACATTGCAATGATTTCGGCACCGTGCTCGCGGTTAATCTCAAAAAAGAGCTTGCCGCCGCGGGTGAGCATTGTGAGTGCTTTTGCGGCTATGGCGCGGTAGAAGAGCAGGGGTGTGTCGTCGGGCACAAAAAGGGCTATATGCGGTTCCCACAGCAGCACGTTGTTCTCCATAGCTGCTTTTTCGGCCTCTTTTATGTAGGGCGGGTTGCTCACTATTATGTCGAACTGTTCTGTGGCGGGCGTGTATGTGAGTATGTCGTGTTGTTCGAACCGTACATTGCAGCCGTTGGCGTGGCTGTTCTCCCGCGCAACCTCTAAGGCGGCGGGCGATATGTCCCACGCCGTCACGTTTGTGTGCGGCAACAGTTTGGCGAGGCTCACAGCTATGCAACCGCTGCCTGTGCCTATGTCCAATATGCTCTTTGCATCGCCCGCCTCCTGCGCTATGCGGTACACAAGTTCGCTTGTTTCGGGGCGGGGTATGAGCACCGCGGGGGTTACCTTGAAACGCAGGTCGCAAAAGTCGCTGTAGCCCAATATATATTGTATGGGCTCTGCTTTTTGCAGCCTTGCAAGGGCATCGGTTAGCCTTGCTTCGTGGGCGGGCGTGAGGGTTACATCGTCTTTAAGGTAGTATGTGGTTTGCGATATCCCAAGCAGCTCGGTGGCCAATATACGAGCAAGAGCTCCCACCTCACCTTGTGTGTAGTGGGGGCTCAATGCTTCGTTTATTCTCTTTGCGAGCTGTTTCATAACGGCTATTCTCCTTTGAGTGCAGCGAGCAGGTTGTTCCAGTCGTCGGCTATTGCCTGTACCGACGGGAATACCATATTCGCTCCCGCGTTGTACAATACATCGGGGTTCAGCGGGCCTGTGTTGGCGGCAATGGTGAGCAGGCCTGCTGCCACACCGGCCGTAACGCCAAGCGGCGCATTCTCAATAACAATAGCCTCGTTAGGCGCAAAGCCTCCCTTTTCGAGTGCTAACAGATAGGGATCGGGGTAGGGCTTGCCACGTTTCACATTGAAACTTGTCACTATGTGGTTTTCGTTGAACAGCCCGGGGAAATTATCCTGTATGCGGCCAAGCAGGGTGGGTGTGCCCGAGCCTGTCACTATCATAGGGGTGAGCCCGCTCTCCTTTACCTTTTTCACAAGCTCCAATGCTCCTCTCATACGGGGTGTGGCGGGGTAGGTGTCGAACAGCGCACATTTTGCTTTGCACAGCTCGTCAATCTGCTCTGCCGTGCTTGGCTTGCCAAACTGCGCGAGGCTTGCGGTGTTTATGGTATCGGCACCGGTGCGCCCCTCGTTCATATACACTTCCTCCTCGCTGAACTTGAAACCGGCATCGGTCATTACCTGTGACCAGGCTTTTGCGTGGAAGGGCATTGAGTTGAAGAGCACCCCGTCCATATCGAACAATACAGCACGCAACTGCAAGGTTTTGTGCCCTTGCAGTTGCGTGTAATTGCTTATAATCTCTTTGTAATCCATTATAGTCTTGCGCGGATAGCCTTGCTCTCGGCCTCGTAACCGGGCTTGTCGAGCAGTGCAAACATATTTTTCTTGTATGCCTCCACACCGGGCTGGTTGAAGGGGTTCACTCCAAGTACATAGCCGCTGATGCCGCAACCAATCTCAAAGAAATAGATGAGCTGACCAATGTAGTATGCATTGAGCTCGGGGATTGAAATGCGCATATTGGGCACGCCGCCATCTACGTGGGCAAGCTGTGTGCCAAGCTCGGCCATCTTGTTTACCTCATCAACGTGCTTGCCTGCGAGGAAGTTAAGGCCGTCGAGGTTGGCCTCGTCACTGGGAACAATGAGCGAGCTGTTGGGCTTCTCGATTGAGAGCACTGTCTCGAAGATAGTGCGCTCGCCCTCCTGAATCCACTGGCCCATAGAGTGAAGGTCGGTTGTGAAATCTACCGATGCGGGGAAGATGCCCTTGTTCTCCTTGCCCTCGCTCTCGCCGTAGAGCTGTTTCCACCACTCCGATGTGAAGTGCAGCTTGGGCTGGTAGTTTACAAGAATCTCAATCTTCTTGCCGTTTGCATAGAGTGCGTTACGTGTGGCTGCATACATTGCGGCAATATTCTCCTCAAAGGGTACGGTGGGGGCGCAAGCCTTCTCCATATCCTGTGCACCCTTTACAAGCGCCTCGATGTCGAAGCCTGCTACAGCAATGGGAAGCAAGCCCACGGGAGTGAGCACCGAGAAGCGGCCGCCCACGTTGTCGGGGATGATAAAACTCTTGTAGCCCTCTTTGTCGGCTGTGATGCGTGCAGCACCCTTTACGGCATCGGTGATGGCTACGATAACCTTGCTTGCAGTCTCCTTGCCACGCTGCTCCTCGCACTGCTTCTTCAAAAGACGGAATGCAAGGGCGGTTTCGGTTGTTGTACCCGATTTAGATATATTGATGACACCGAATTTCTTGTCGGCAAGGAATGCGGTGAGCTCGCTCAGGTAGTCTTCGCTGATGTTGTGGCCTGCGAATACAACGCGGGGGTTGCCTGCGGTGGGCATCATAGCTGCAAAATTGTTGCTCAATGCCTCGATAACGGCACGTGCGCCCAAGTAGCTGCCACCGATACCGGCTACAACCACTACGTCGCAATTCCGGCGCAATGTGGCTGCGGTTGCATTTATCTCCTCGATAAACTCTTTTGTTATTGAAGAGGGCAGGTGCAACCAACCTAAGAAATCGTTACCGGGGAGGTTTGCCTCTTCCAGGCCTGCCTGTGCCTTTTTCACAGCAGGCTCCAAAGCCATAATCTGCTCTTTTGAAACAAAGCCCAATACTTTGTCTATGTTCAGTTTGATATTCTCCATAATTGTATGTTTTTTTTATTTGGTTTCTTTTTATTTGCATTTACATTTTATTGTCATTTCGAACGTATGTGAGAAATCTCTTGTTTGTGATGTTATTGAGTTTCCTCGTCGCACGCTCCGTCGGGATGACAACCGTATAATTATTGGTATTTATTATTTGAATGCGTCGGTGAGTAATTTTATCTCTATGACGGGTGAAATGCCCTCGTACAAAATATTGTAAACGGCATCTATGATGGGAGTGTTCACGCGGTAGTGCTCGTTTATCTCTTTTATGCACTTGGCACCGTAGTAACCTTCGGCAATCATCTCCATCTCAATCTGTGCGCTCTTCACGGAATAGCCCTTGCCTATCATTGTACCGAACACACGGTTGCGGCTGAAGTTCGAGTAGCCTGTAACCAGGAGGTCGCCAAGATAGACGGAATCCATAATTGTGCGCTCAATGGGGTGAATAACGTTTATGAAACGGTTCATCTCGATGACCGCGTTGGACATAAGCACAGCCTGGAAATTGTCGCCATACTTAAGACCGCTGCATATACCGGCAGCAATGGCATATATGTTCTTGAGAACCGAGCCATACTCAATGCCTACAACGTCGTCGCTCACCGATGTCTTTATGAAACTGTTGGCCAGCTTCTGCGCAAACTGCTTTGCGTGGTCTATGCTTGAACAGCCCACGGTGAGGTATGAAAGGCGCTCGAGTGCCACCTCCTCGGCGTGGCAGGGGCCTGCTATTGCGGCAATGTTCTCATAGGGCACGTTGTATGCCTTGTGGAAATATTCCGAGATTATGAGGTTTTCGTCGGGAACGATACCTTTGATAGCATTTACGATGAACTTATCCTCGAGGTCTGTTTTAAGCTTCTTCAGGTGATTTTTGAGGTATGGCGACGGTGTGACGAATACCAATATGTCCGACTCCTTCACAATCTTATTTATATCCGAAGAAAAGTTTATTCTGTTGGTGTCGAACATAACCGACGAAAGATAGGCCGGGTTGTGCCCCAGGCGTTTAAAATCCTCGATGCGGTCGTCGCGTCTTATGTACCAGTTGATGCTCTCTACATTGCTCAGCAATACTTTTGCAATAGCTGTTGCCCAGCTACCGCCACCCATAATTGCTACTTTGGAATTGGTAAGGTCCATAATTTAGAATCGTTAAGTGTTCCTAATTATAAATAAGAGGCTCATTATGCAGTGCCGTGCACCGCATAATGAGGCATTGTATCATAGTTAAGCGAGTTTGCTTATCCACTCTGCAACATCGTTTACAGAGGGTGTGGTGTAGTTCAGTTTGAACTTCTTGTTTATGCCGCCAATCTCCTGCTGTATCTTCTGGGGATTGCCGTCTTTGAGGTCGTTTACAAGGTTGTAACCTGCTTTGTGAAGCACGGGCACCCACTCCTCGGGCACGCCAATGGCTGCGAATGCGGCAACAGAGTCTTTGGGCACCTTCTTTTCGGGGCGCATCTGCGGGAAGAACAATACCTCCTGTATGGTTGTCTGGCCGGTCATAAGCATAGCAAGACGGTCCATACCTATACCCATACCCGATGTGGGGGGCATACCATACTCGAGCGCGCGCACAAAGTCCTTGTCTATGAACATAGCCTCGTCGTCGCCCTTCTCGCTCAGGCGCAACTGCTCCTGGAAGCGCTCTGCCTGGTCTATGGGATCGTTGAGCTCGCTGTATGCGTTGCACAGCTCCTTGCCGTTCACCATAAGCTCGAAACGCTCGGTGAGGTCGGGGTTACTGCGGTGGCGCTTGCAAAGGGGCGACATCTCAATGGGATAGTCGGTGATGAAGGTGGGCTGTATGTAGTTGCCCTCGCAGAACTCGCCGAATATCTCGTCGATGAGCTTGCCCTTGCCCATAGTGTCGTCAACCTCCATCTTCAGCTCTTTGCATATGGCAAAAATCTCCTCCTCGCTCTTGCCGTTGAGGTCATAACCTGTGAACTCCTTGATGGAGTCGAGCATTGTCACGCGGCGGAAGGGAGCCTTGAAGCTGATAACGTTCTCGCCCACCTGTACGTCGGTTGTGCCGTTTACGTCCATCGCAATCTTCTCTAACATATTCTCGGTGAAGGTCATCATCCAGTTGTAGTCCTTGTAGGCTACATAAATCTCCATACAGGTGAACTCGGGGTTGTGTGTGCGGTCCATACCCTCGTTGCGGAAGTTCTTCGAGAACTCATACACACCCTCGAAACCACCTACGATGAGGCGCTTGAGGTATAGCTCGTTGGCAATACGCAGGTAGAGGGGTATATCCAATGCGTTGTGATGTGTGATGAATGGGCGTGCAGCTGCTCCACCGGGGATCGACTGCAACACGGGTGTCTCCACCTCCATATAACCCTTTGTGTTGAAATATTCGCGCATTGATGTATAAATCTTGTTGCGCTTTATGAATATCTCCTTTACATCGTCGTTTACAACAAGGTCCACATAACGCTGGCGGTAGCGCAGTTCGGGGTCCTCGAATTTATCGTATGCCACACCGTCTTTGTATTTAACAATAGGTAGGGGGCGTATGCTCTTTGAAAGAACGGTGAGCTCTTTTGCGTGAACGGTGATTTCGCCTGTCTGTGTGCGGAACACAAAGCCCTTGATACCTACAAAGTCGCCAATGTCCAAAAGACGTTTGAAGAGGGTGTTGTACCCATCCTTGTTCTCGCCCGGGCAAATGTCGTCGCGTGTGATATATACCTGTATGCGGCCTTTTGAGTCCTGTAGCTCTATGAACGATGCCTTGCCCATTACACGGCGGCTCATCATACGGCCGGCGATGCACACCTCGCGGGGCTCGTCTTCGTCTTTGAACTCGTTCAATATATCTACCGAGAATGCATTTGTGGGGTACTCGGCTGCGGGGTAGGGCTCAATGCCTAAGTTGCGCAGCTCGGCAAGTGACTCGCGGCGCACTATCTCCTGTTCGCTAAGTTCTAATATGTTCATTGTTTATTTTGTGTTAAATTATATTCTTAAAATAGTTTATGGTCTTTTGCAGTCCTTCGTCGAGTTTTATGCTCGGTTGCCAGCCGCCAAGTTCGCGGTGGGCAATTGTAATGTCGGGCTTGCGCTGGCGTGGATCGTCCTGCGGCAGCGGCTTGAATATTATCTTGGAACTTGAACCTGTGAGCTCTATCACCTTCTCGGCAAGCTCCAGCATAGTGAACTCGCCGGGGTTGCCTATGTTCACAGGGCCCAAAAACTCGTCGCGTGTCTCCATCATACGCACCATACCCTCGACAAGGTCATCCACATATTGGAAACTGCGTGTCTGCTTGCCGTCGCCATAAATGGTGATGTCCTCGCCTCGCAGTGCCTGAACTATGAAATTGGACACCACGCGCCCGTCGTTCATACTCATACGCGGCCCGTAGGTGTTAAAGATACGAATTATTTTGATACGAAGGTTGTTTTGCCTGTGATAATCCATAAAAAGTGTTTCGGCACAGCGTTTCCCCTCGTCGTAACAAGAGCGTATGCCTATGGGGTTCACGTTGCCCCAATAGTTCTCTACCTGCGGGTGGATGTTGGGATCGCCATAAACCTCGCTTGTAGATGCCTGCAATATCTTTGCACCCACACGCTTGGCAAGCCCCAGCATATTCATCGAACCTATCACGCAGGTCTGTATTGTCTTCACGGGATCGTGCTGGTAGTGTATGGGCGAGGCGGGGCAGGCGAGGTTATATATTTCGTCAACCTCGGCTGTGTAGGGCTGTGTTATGTCGTGCCTCACAAGCTCAAAATGGTCGTTGCTTATGAGGTGGCGTATGTTGTCCTTGCAACCGGTGAAGTAGTTGTCGAGGCATATCACATCGTTACCGTCCTTCAGCAAGCGCTCGCATAGGTGCGAGCCAATGAATCCGGCACCGCCTGTTACAAGTATTCTTTTCATTTATATTCTCTTTTATTCAAATTCAAAACTGTTTGAGCCTATCATCACACCGTCGGCAAACAGGAACAGACGGTATGTACCGGGTTGCAGGAACTCCTCAATGTCCCAATACATTGTTACAGCCTGCTCCTCGCCTGTGTATTCTATATACTTCTTCATAGAGTAGCCAATCTCGCGGTTCTCGTATGTGAAGGTATTGCTCATACTCTTTGTGAGCACCTCCTGGCTTGGCTGCATTATGCGGGCATAAATGGTTTTGTTTCCCGTTTCGGCTGTAATGTTCTTGGTTAATGTGAACGATACCTCCAACTGCTTTGCCTTCTTCAGTTTGCTTGTGACCTTGCCGCTTTTTCTCAATGGAACCATCTTTATTCCCATTGCATCGAGCTGCGATGCCAAGTTCACAATCTCGGTGAGCTCCTCTTTTGCGCTCGACAATTCGCTTATCTGCTTCGATGCTTGGCGGTATTTCTCGTTCACACGCTTGTTCTCCTTTTTCAGGTTTTCGTTTATGGCGTTGAGCGAGTCTATCTGCATCACGTAGCTGCGCAGCACGGCACGCACGGTCTTCAGCTCCTTTTTAAGGCGTGTAATCTCGGCTGCATCGTCGGCCTTTGTCTGCTTCAACTCCTCGAGCAGCTGCTGTGTGCGCAGTTTCTCCTGCTCTAACTTTATCTGCAAAGAGTCGTTGGTGATGCGTATTTTAAGCTCGTCATATTGTGTGGCAAAGCTCGAATATTCGCTCTCGAGCTCCTCCTTCTCAATGGCAAACAGCTCCTGCATCTCGCTGTTCTGCTGCTTGCTTTGCGCCAACAATATTCCAAGTACTACAGCTGCCACCAATAGCAGGCCCGCAACCGTGTATAGAACAATTCTCTGTTGTTTGTTCTCCATTCTCCTGTTTATTTAGATAGTTTCTGAATACCCTCTTTGAGCATTGCAATCTTCTCTGTTGCATCGGCCTGTTTCTTGCGCTCTATGGCAATAATCTTCTCGGGTGCCTTGCTCACAAAGTTGGGGTTGTTGAGTTTTGCCTCCACACTCTTGAGGAATTTCTCGTGGTAAGCAAGTTCCTCCTGCATCTTGGCAATCTCGGCCTCCTTGTCTATGAGCGAGCCCATAGGCACGGCAAACTCGGTTGTGCCCACGCGGAACGACTGTGCAGTGTCGTCGGGGGTGGCAACGCTGTCGATGGCTTTGAGGTTACCCATCTTGGTGAGCACGCTCTCCAGGCCGGCAACGGGCGATGCGCCTATAATCTGCAACGCAAGGGGCTCGCGGGGCGATAGGTTCTTCTGCTGGCGTATGGCACGCACATTGCCCACAATCTCCTTGAGCGCGGCAATCTGCGCAAGGAACTCCTCGTCGCAGGGGCGGCAAAGCTCCTTCACGCTCTGTGTCATAATGCTCTCGCCGTCGTTACGCTCGTAGATAGACTGCCAAAGCTCCTCGGTGATGAAGGGCATAAAGGGATGCAGCAGGCGCAACAGCCGGTCGAAGAAACAGAGTGTGGCATCGAATGTGGCGGCATCGATGGGCGAGCCGTATGCGGGCTTAATCATTTCGAGGTACCAGGCCGAGAACTCATCCCAGAAGAGGGTGTATACGTTCATCAGCGCTTCGTTTATGCGGTATTTGCCAAATTGGTCGTCGAGCAGTGTGGCGGCCTTTGCAAGTGTTTCGTCAAAGTAGCGTATTGCAAGTTTTGAGCTTTCGGGTTGCTCTATCTCGCTGCTCACGTTCCACCCCTTTACAAGGCGGAAGGCGTTCCATATTTTGTTGCAGAAGTTACGGCCCTGCTCGCAGAGGCTCTCGTCGAAGAGGATGTCGTTGCCTGCGGGGGCAGACAGCATAATACCCATACGCACACCATCGGCGCCGTATTTCTCAATGAGGTCCAGAGGGTTGGGTGAGTTGCCAAGCTGCTTGCTCATCTTGCGGCCCAGGTTGTCGCGCACGATACCAGTGAAATATACGTTGCGGAAAGGCATATCACCCTTGTACTCGTATCCGGACATAATCATACGTGCCACCCAGAAGAAGATGATATCGGGGCCTGTTACCAGGTCGTTGGTGGGGTAGTAGTAGCTTATCTCCTTGTTGCCCGGGTCCAAAATACCGTTGAACAAGGATATGGGCCACAACCAAGAACTGAACCAGGTGTCGAGCGCATCCTCGTCGTGGCGCAGCTCATCGGCTGTTATGTTCTCGTACCCGGGAATGGCCTTGGCAAGCTCCAATGCCTGCTCTCGGCTCTCGGCTACCACATACTTTTCGCCCTCACCCTCGGCTGTGGGCAGGAAGTATGCGGGTATGCGGTGTCCCCACCACAGTTGGCGGCTGATGCACCAGTCCTGTATGTTGGCAAGCCAGTTGTTGTATGTGGTCTTGTATTTTGTGGGGTAGAATTTGAGTTCGTCGTTCATTACGGGGGGCAGAGCGATGTCGGCAAAGTGCTGCATCTTCAAGAACCACTGCATACAGAGGCGGGGCTCAACGGCGGTGTCGGTGTTACGCTCCGAGTAGCCCACCTTGTTGTCGTAGTCCTCAACCTTTTCGAGCAGGCCTGCCTTCTCAAGGTCAACAGCAATCTGCTTGCGCACATCCATACGGTCCATACCCACGTAGAGACCTGCAGCCTCGCTCAATGTGGCATCGGCGTTGAAGATGTCGATGGTCTCAAGATTGTGTGTCTTGCCCAGCATATAGTCGTTGGTGTCGTGTGCGGGGGTTACCTTGAGGCAACCGGTACCGAACTCAATCTCCACATAACGGTCCTCAATAACGGGAATGGTGCGGCCCACGAGGGGTACAATCACCTGCTTGCCCTTGAGCCAACTGTTCTTGGGGTCCTTGGGATTTATGCACATTGCGGTGTCGCCCATAATGGTTTCGGGGCGGGTGGTTGCCACAACTGCATAGCGGCGACCGTTGGCATCGCGGTGCAGAATCTGGTGCTTAACGGTGGCATCGAACGCATCGGTGGGTGCAAGTGTCACTGCATCGGCCTCTTCGCCATCGGTGCTGCCTGCGGGCTCGTCAACATAGTATCTCAGGTAGTAGAGCTTGCTCTTCTCCTCCTTGTAGATAACCTCCTCGTTGCTGAGCGCTGTCTGTGCCTTGGGATCCCAGTTCACCATACGAAGGCCGCGGTATATAAGCCCCTTGTTGTAGAGGTCGCAGAATACCTTTATAACGCTCTTGCTGCGAATCTCGTCCATAGTGAACGATGTGCGGTCCCAGTCGCACGATGCACCAAGCTTGCGCAACTGCTGCAGGATGATGCCGCCGTGCTCCTCCTTCCACTCCCAGGCGTGTTTGAGGAACTCCTCGCGGGTGAGGTCGCTCTTCTTTATACCCTGCTCGGCAAGTTTCTTCACCACCTTGGCCTCGGTTGCAATGGATGCGTGGTCGGTACCGGGCACCCAGCAAGCATTCTTGCCTAACATACGTGCGCGGCGCACCAAAATATCCTGAATGGTGTTGTTGAGCATATGGCCCATATGCAACACGCCGGTTACGTTGGGTGGGGGAATTACTATAGTGTAGGGTTCTCTCTCATCGGGCTCCGAGTGGAACAGATTGTTCTGCAGCCAATAGGCATACCACTTCTCTTCAACCTCGGCGGGAATGTAGGTGCTTGCTAAGCTCATAGTATTTCAAATATTATATAATTATTCTACTGTTGAAAATTTAATTAAATGCAAAGTTAATTCTTATTATTAAAATAATTACTTTTGTGGCACAAAAAAATACAAATTATGCATAGCAGAAGCGAAATTTTAGCCTCATTCGAGCGCTTTTTGGATGTTCTTGATGAATTACGTGAGAAATGCCCGTGGGACAGAAAGCAGACAAACGAAAGTCTGCGCCCAAATACCATAGAGGAGGTGTATGAACTATCCGATGCTCTTGTGGCCGACGATACCCAAAACATATGTAAGGAGTTGGGCGATGTACTGTTGCACGTTGCCTTCTATGCAAAGATAGCGCAGGAGCGTGAGCAATTTGATATGAAGGATGTGTGCGACCGCCTGTGCGAGAAACTCATCTACCGCCACCCCCACGTATTCGGCACCGCAAAGGCCGAAACGGCAGGCGAGGTGTGCAAAAACTGGGAACAACTGAAACGCACCGAAAAGGATGGCAACAAGAGTCTTTTGAGCGGCGTGCCCACATCTATGCCATCGCTCATTAAAGCATTCCGTATGCAGGAAAAGGCTGCCAACATAGGCTTCGATTGGGATAAAAAAGAGGATGTGTGGGCCAAAGTACAGGAGGAACTTGCAGAACTGCAAGCCGAAATGGACAAAGGCGACAAGGAGAATATGCAAAAGGAGTTTGGCGATTTCCTCTTCAGCCTTGTGAATGCCGCCCGCCTCTACGATATAAACCCCGACACCGCGCTCGAGCTCACAAACCGCAAATTCCGCAACCGCTTCGGCTACGTGGAGGAGTGCTCAAAACAGCAAGGCAGGAATTTGCAGGATATGACACTTGCCGAAATGGATGCTCTATGGAATACTGCTAAGGCGAAGGGGCTCTGATTGCTCAGTTCCTCTCCGCCTTAGCGACCATTAAAATCTATGAAAAAACAAGTTATTGAGTTGTTTACACTCAATGTCGGGTTAATATCCTGTATGTGCGCTATGCACTATTAATCGTCTAAATGCAGCCTTGTGCGCTCTTTCTTGGGTGCTTTGCGTGCGTTGTCGCGCGAGAGGCTCTTTAGCATATGGTTTTGGAAACTACGCTCGGCACGCTGTATGTCGAGCAGTTTTTTTGCCGAAACTACCTTAAGGTACTTTGCTATATACTCTTTCTCTAATTCGGCTATCTTTATGCGGGCATCGGCGCTGTTCATCAAAAGCTCCTTGCACTGCTCGTCGGTGAGTTGCTGGCCACGCTCCCTTATCACTTTGCTGCGTGCCTCGCGCTCTATGCGGAATTTCTCCTTCTGCAATTCAAAAAAGAGGGGGAAAAAGGCATCGGCCTCTTCCTGTGTGAGCTTGGCTTTCTCCACTATGTAGCTGCGCTGCCTGGCCTGGAACTGTTCGGGCGAGAAACGGCGGCGGCCACCTTGCGGGCCCTGTTTCTCTTGCGCGTTTGCCGCCAATAGGGTTATTACTATAAGCGACAGGGTTATGATTGCTCTTTTCATATTTGTTGCTTTTTAGTTTATATCGTTACCGGTGAGGTAGCAATAGAAGGTGTAGTCGTCGATAGGGTAGTTGTTTAGCATTTCATCTATGTACTCTCCTTCGTAATGCTCCTCAGCCGTTGCGTGGTTGGCTTTTTCGTTTAATGTATACAGTGTGTGCCCTATGGCAAACACCATTATGAATATTGCGGCATAGCTTATGTAGCGCGCTATGCGTGGCAGGGCTATGGTGCGGCGCTTCTTCTGCTCCTTTGCACCCTCTTTGGGCAGCATATCCATCATATTGCCCGCGAACTGCTCAAAGTAGTTCTCGGGAACGGTAAACGGCTGTCGGTTCTTAAAGTCTTCTATCTTCATTTTTTTTACCCTTTCATCTATTAGATTGGATATTTTGCAAAAGGTTTAATTATGTTCCTCTAAAAAATTCTCTATTTTTTTTACCGCAAGGTGGTACGATGCTTTGAGTGCTCCCACGCTGGTGTCGAGTATCTGCGACATATCCTCGTACTTCATCTCGCGGAAATATTTCATTGTGAATACAAGGCGTTGCTTGTGGGGCAGGCGGTTTATGGCTTCGTTGAAGAGGGCATCGGCCCTGTCGCCGCAAAAGTATGTGTCGCTTTCGAGCTTGTTGGCTATTTCGCCCTCGGGAGTGTCTATCGACACTGTTTCGCCTTTGTTCTTGCCCAAGAATGTGAGTGTTTCGTTCACTGCTATGCGGTAGAGCCAGGTGGATATTTGCGATTCTCCGCGGAATTTATCTATGTTGCTCCACGCTTTGAGGAATGTGTTTTGCAGCAGGTCGTTGGCATCGTCGTGAGACAGCACCATACGTCTTATGTGCCAGTATAGCGGCTCGCTGTACTGCTTTATGATAGCCGAAAAGGCGGCCTCGCGCCGGTTCTTGTCGGCAAGCAAGGCTGTTATCTCCTGTTCGTTTATGCTGCTGTTGTCGCTCATTTGCTGTCGGGTGGTTTGTGCAATCTCTCTTTAGATTGTGCAAGTGGCGAAAGGTTTAATGTGGCTGCAATATTTTATACTGCAGAACGGTTACTGAATTTTGAAACATTTTCCCTCTCCGGCAAGTTCGGTGCAGGGGAAAATTTCCTTTGCCTCGGCAAGCAGCGGCTCCTCGTTCTCATATCTCGATGAAAAGTGGCCTATCACAAGTTTTTTCACCTCGGCCTCCTTGGCTATGGCGGCTGCCTGCCCTGCAGTGGAGTGGAAGGTGGCTGTGGCTCTTGCGGCTTCGCCTCGGGCAAATGTGGCTTCGTGGTAGAGTAGGTCGGTGCCTGCAATGTATGGGATATTCTCGGGGCAGGGGAGTGTGTCGGAACAGTATGCATAGCTGCGCGAGGGGTCGGCATCGGTCGTGAGCCGTGCGTTGGGTATTACGTCGCCTTCGGGGGTGGTGTAGTCCTCTCCGTTCTTTATGGCATTGCGGCAATATTCAGGGATATTGTATGCATCTATCATATCGCGCCTTATGTGCCTTTTCTTGGGCTTCTCCTTAAAGAGGAAACCACAGCAGGGGATGCGGTGCTTTTGAGGCAGTGTGTGCACGGTTATCTGCCCGTCTTCGTATATCAGTTCGTGTTTTGTGGCATCTATGTCGTGGAACACCACCCGGAATTTTAGTTCCTTGCAAAAGAAGTCGAGCTGCGGTTGCAACAGTCTGCGCAGCATTGCATCGGCATATATATGCAAGGGGGCGGTGCGCCCAAGCAGTCCAAAACTGGAAATCATACCTATGAGCCCAAAGCAGTGGTCGCCGTGCAGGTGCGAAATGAATATGGTGTTTATGAATGCAAAGTGAACGTGCGAGCGGCGCAGTTGCAGTTGTGTGCCCTCGCCGCAGTCTATCATATATTGTTTGTTGCCCACGCGCACCACCTGCGAACTTGCGTTGTGCCGTGTGGTGGGCAGTGCCGAACCGCACCCCAATATGTGTACTTCAAAAATATCCATTGCCGCATTATCTTGTTGTGCGAAGATACATATTTTTATTTTTATAAAAGTAGATAATACAAAAAAGAATCCGAAGCCGTGTGCTTCGGATTCTTTTTTGTAATTGGAATGACGAGTTATTACTCTGCGTTACCCTCCAATTTGCTCTTCAAAGCAGCGAGAGCATCGATGTCACCAAGTGTGGTAGATGCTGCCTGGTTCTGAATAGCGGGAGCGGCCTCCTCGGCAGCCTTCTTGCTCTTGCGAGCTGCTGCTGCGGCCTTCTTCTCTGCCTTCTCCTCTTCTTTAGCGGCATCCTCGAAGATACGGCTGTGTGAAAGGAAGATTCTCTTGGCCTCCTTGTTGAACTCGATAACCTTGAACTCGAGTGTCTCGTTGGCCTGAGCCTGTGTGCCGTCCTCTTTTACAAGGTGCTTGGGAGTAGCAAAGCCCTCTGCGCCCTCGGGGAGAGAAACAACTGCACCCTTGTCGATGAGCTCGGTGATAACACCCTCGTGGATTGAGCCAACGGTGAACATTGTCTCGAATACATCCCAGGGGTTCTTAGAAAGCTGCTTGTGGCCAAGGCTCAAACGACGGTTCTCCTTGTCAATCTCAAGAACCTGTACCTCAATGCTCTCACCAATCTGTGTGAACTCAGAGGGGTGTTTTACCTTCTTGGTCCAAGAGAGGTCGCTGATGTGGATGAGGCCATCTACGCCCTCCTCAATCTCAACGAAGATACCGAAGTTGGTGAAGTTACGCACTTTTGCAGTGTGTTTTGAACCAACGGGATATTTCTCGTCGATGTTTGTCCAGGGATCCTCTTTGAGCTGTTTGATACCGAGTGACATCTTGCGCTCGTCGCGGTCGAGTGTCAGTACAACAGCCTCTATCTCGTCGCCCACCTTCATAAAGTCCTGAGCCGAACGCAAGTGCTGGTTCCAAGACATCTCTGAAACGTGGATAAGGCCCTCAACGCCGGGAGCAATCTCAATGAATGCACCATAGTCGGCCATAACAACTACTTTACCCTTAACGATATCGCCTACCTTCAAGTTAGGATCGATAGCATCCCAAGGATGGGGAGTGAGCTGCTTCAAACCGAGAGCGATACGCTTCTTCTCGTCGTCGAAATCGAGGATAACAACGTTGATCTTCTGGTCGAGAGATACAATGTCGGTAGGCTCGTTTACGCGGCCCCAAGAGAGGTCTGTGATGTGGATGAGACCGTCAACACCACCGAGGTCGATGAATACACCGTAAGATGTGATGTTCTTAACGGTACCCTCGAGTACCTGGCCCTTCTCCAATGTGCTGATGATCTTCTTCTTCTGCTCCTCGAGCTCAGCCTCGATGAGAGCTTTGTGAGATACAACAACGTTCTTGAATTCCTGGTTAATCTTAACAATTTTGAAATCTTCGGTCTGGCCCACGTATGCATCGTAGTCGCGGATGGGCTTAACGTCGATCTGTGAACCGGGCAAGAATGCCTCGATGCCGAATACATCTACAATCATACCACCCTTTGTGCGGCACTTGATGTAGCCCTTAACAACAGCCTGCTCTTCCATAGCTTTGTTTACAAGCTCCCAAGAACGGCTTGCGCGAGCTTTCTTGTGTGAAAGGTTAAGCTGGCCTTTCTTGTCCTCGAGGTTCTCGATGTAAACCTCTACCTGGTCGCCCACCTTCAAATCGGGGTTGTAGCGGAACTCGCTGATGGGGATGATAGCGTCCTGTTTGTAGTTGATGTCAACTATAACCTCACGCTTGTTGATAGCGATAACGGTACCGTTTACCACTTCGCTGCTTGATACTTTGTTGAGAGTGCCATTGTAGGCCTGCTCCAACTGCTCGTATGAAAGACCTGAGATGTTCTCTCCTCTTTCATAAGACTCCCAGTTAAAATCGGGAGTACCGGTTAAATTTTCTGTGCTCATAATTTGTTTTACTTTAATGAGTTAGACATTATGTTGATAGAATTCGGGCGCAAAGATACTGCTTTTTTTGCAAATAACCGCGTTTTTAGGCTATTATTTTTAGAATAGTTTCTTAATATATAAGGTGAATGGTGCTCGCAGGTTCAAAAAAATATAAAAACAACGGCCTTTGTTTGCCGTAAAAATATTTATGAGTAAATTTGCGATGTCGCTAAAATTAAATAATATGCTTTCAACAATTAGCTGGATTGATTTTTTGAGTGCATTTATCGTGCTGTTTGCCGTGATAGATCCTATAGGTATTATGCCTATGGTGATAAGTCTGCGTGACAGGGGCAAAACCATAAATGCGTGGAAGGCTACGCTCTATGCCTTTGGCCTTATGCTTATGTTCTTCTTTATGGGAGATTTTCTGCTGGGGCTCTTTGGCGTGGATATTAACTCGTTTGCCGTTGCCGGTGCATTGGTTATTTTTCTTATGGCGCTTGAAATGGTGCTCGACATTGAAATATTCAAGGATACTTCGGTGGTGGGTAACGATGCCACCTATGTGCCGCTGGTGTTCCCGTTGCTTGCAGGTGCCGGTTCGTTCACCACGCTCATTTCGCTCAAGGCGGAATACTCATCGCCCAATATTATCCTTGCCCTGCTTGCCAACGCTGTGGTGGTGTTCGCTATGCTCAATGCCACAAAACGCATAAGCCGCATACTTGGTAAGGGCGGTGTTTATTTCACCCGCAAGTTCTTCGGAATCATTCTGCTGGCAATATCGGTGAAGTTGTTTACATCGAACTTGTCGTTCCTGATTGATAGCATTAAATAGGAGTTGCGTTTTTGTTATTCTTGTTTGTATCTTTTGAATCCATCGGTTTCAGCGGTAAGCAGGTTGCCGTCGGCATCGCTGTATATGAAGAACGCCTCTATGCTTGCATCACCGTGGCAATAGGCCTTGGCCTTTTCCAATCCCATAACCATAAAGGCTGTGGCAAGCGCATCGGCTGTGGCGCAGTCGGCGGCAATTACAGTGGCCGACAGCAGGCTGTGCTCCACGGGGTAGCCGCTCTTGGGGTTCACGGTGTGCGACACCTTGCGCCCACCCTCGTAGCGGAAATTGCGATAGTTGCCCGATGTGGCCATACTCATATCGCTTATGCGTATAATCTCTTGCAGGCTGTTGTTTTGCCCTGTGGCATCGTCAATGGGTTTGTTTATGCCCACGGCCCAGTTCTTCCCTTTGTCGTTTTTTCCTTTGGCTACTATTTCGCCGCCAATCTCTACCATATAATTGGTTATGCCGGCCTCGTCGAGTGTGCGGGCAACGGCATCGCAGCCATATCCTTTGGCTATGGCGCTGCAGTCGAGCATTGTTTGCGGGTGGGTTTTAGTTATTTTGCCATTTTGCAGTGCCACGGTGTGGTATCCCACATATCGACGCAGTGAATCTATGGCTGCCGAATCGGCCGGCAGGCCGTTCTTGAAGCCGAATCCCCAGGCGTTTACAAGGGGTGCCACTGTGATGTCGAATGCACCATCGGTCTTCTCGGAAATCTCCTGAGCAAGGGTGAACACCTGCGTGAACATTGCATCGGGCACAATATCGCGGTTGTTGTTTATGGCGCTTATTACCGATTGCTTGTTGAACGTGGATAGCGAGCCATCTACCCGTGCAAGGGTGGACTTTATTGCATCGTGCATATCCTTGTCGCTTTGGTATATTATATTATAATATGTGCCGAATGTCTTGCCGCTGTTGCTCTTGTAGGGTGTGTTGCGGTTTATCACATACACGCTGCCCACAATAAGAAATATGAGAAATATTATCTGCCACGCTTTCATTGCCTCTTATTTACCGAATGGAATATTATAGATAACGGTGTATGTGCCACCGAAACAGCCGTTCTCGTTCTCGCCATATCCGGGTATGTACCAGGCTTGGGATTGGTCACCTTTGCCATCCTTGATGAGCGATTTATATCTTATGCTCCAGCCCATATGAAGGTTCTTCCACATCTTCACCTGCACGCCCACGCCAAATTCCATCCACGAACAGGATGTTTCCACGTCGGTAAGCGACAATGTAGCCTCGCTGCCCCACACAGGGTCGGTGAGGGGTGGAGTGGTGACATCGTATTTGGCTGTGGTTTGCCCATAGCGCACCAAGCCAATGATTTTATAGTTGCTCAGTTCGCCGCTCTTTTTGTAAAGGAAATTGTAGTCGAGGCCGGCACGGAAATAGGGCGCGCTCGACTTGTAGTAAATGCGCGTTGTCTCGTCGGTGGTGTCGGTGCTGCCATAACCTATCTCCACTACGGGGAAAAAGCGGTTTCCGAAATTTGCCGACACAGCCACCTCGGAACTTGTGTAGTCGTTCATTATGCGGCCAATGTAGCCAAACAGGTCGGCCGAGATGCTCACTCCCTTGAACTCCCACAGCTTGCTTGTTTCGCTCTGCTCCTGTGCGGGTGCAACAAGCGGCAGTGCAAGCAGCAGGCTACTTATAAAAATATATCTTAATATTTTCATTTCCTTCAAAATTTACATTCTTGTTCACAATGGCGGCATCCTCAATCCACACATTGGTGTGCTTTATACCTTCTATTTGGTGGAACATAAGTGTGCCGCACTCCATCGACTGGTAATAGGGGTTGTTTGTGTGGGTTATGTAGAGCGAATCGCGCAGGTTGTCCTCGTAGTGAAACACCACGGTGTCGCAATCCTGTGTATAACTCATAGGCAGCTGCACCTCGCCGGCATCGGTTATGTGGTTTATCATTACACGGTCCTCGCCGTTTATCATAAGCGACACGGTAAGCGGTGTGGGGTATGCGTATGGCTGCTCCTTGCCATCTTCTATGGCATAGAACCCAATGTTGTTGTACGATGTGTTGTTGAGTTCGCAGTCGTAGCCGTTGTCGCACGCGGCAATGGCGGCAATGCAAAGCAGTAGTATTGCCATCGCAGTTGTAGTATATCCTTTCTTATATTTCATCTCTATCAGAATTCTTTAGCTACGTTGTATTTGTTGCGTTCCTGCGATGTGCGGCTCACAAGTTCGGCAATGAAGCCGGTGAGGAACAACTGTGTGCCTAAAATCATCATAGTGAGTGCTATGTAGAAATAGGGCGAGTCGGTCACAAGGCGTGCGGGGTGGTCGCAGGCGAGCGAGTATAGTTTGTTCGCGCCTAATATGAATGCCGATATGAAACCGATGAAGAACATTATGGTTCCCCACAAGCCAAATATGTGCATAGGGCGGTAGCCGAACTTTGAGAGGAACCACAACGACATAAGGTCGAGGTAGCCGTGGAAAAAGCGGCTTATACCAAACTTGCTCTTGCCATATTTCCTTGCCTGGTGGTGCACCACAAGCTCGCCTATCTTTGTGTAGCCGGCGTTCTTGGCAAGGTAGGGGATGTATCGGTGCATATCGCCATATACCTCTATGCTCTTTACCACCTCGTTGCGGTAAGCCTTGAGCCCGCAGTTGAAGTCGTGCAGGTTCTTTATGCCCGATACTTTACGTGCCGTGGCGTTGAACAGCTTGGTGGGCAGTGTCTTGCTCAAAGGATCGTATCGTTTCTGTTTGTAGCCCGACACAAGGTCATATCCCTCCTCGGTGATCATTTTGTAGAGTATGGGTATTTCGTCGGGGCTGTCCTGCAGGTCGGCATCCATTGTTATCACTACATTGCCCTGTGCACGCTCGAACCCGCAATAGAGGGCAGGTGACTTGCCGTAGTTGCGGCGGAATTTTATTCCGTGTATGGCGGGGTTCTTCTCGCGCAGGCGCTCTATCACGTTCCAAGAATCGTCGGTGCTGCCATCGTTTACGAAGATAATCTCATACGAGTATGAGTGCTCCTTCATTACACGTGCAATCCACTCTGCCAGCTCGGGGAGTGACTCGGCCTCGTTGTATAGCGGTATTATTACGGATATATCCATATTATATTGTTTGTTTCGGTTCCTGTATTGTGGCTATTTCATTACGTTTTTACGCACGAAGATAGCGATAAAAAACGTAATGATGGGCGAAATGATGATATTTGTAGTGAAAATCTGCAATATGATGTCGCGGTTGCTGAGTGAGCGCAGCAGGTCGGCCGTTTTTGCCAGTTCGTTGCGCAGGATTGCATCTATCTGCTCCATATGTACGAGCGTGTCGAACTGCTGCAAAACAGTACCCATAAAGTAGCCGTTGTCAAGAAAAGTGAAATAAATGAACTGCGCAATGGCTGTGAGAATGGCAGCACACATATACATAATAATGAGGAATGTCCAAGCCTGCGCAAAGCTCATCTTGTCGTCACGCTCCTTCTTGCGGTAACCGACAGCAAGGTTGCCCGCTATTATGGGCGATGATAATATGAATATGATGAACAGAAGGGAGAATGCTTGCGATTCCAGGCCAAGCAGGTAGAATATATTGGTGGCTATCATCACACCACCGAATATTGTTCCGTAGAACATAGCTCTCTCGCCAATGCTTTTCCCTTTTTCCTGCTCCATAAATGTTTGCTCTTTTTTTGTTTTCGCGGGCGAAGATAGTAAAAATATCCAATTATAGAAAATATATAAAGGCGGGTGTGCCGGTGTAATATAGTAAAAAAGCAGGTGCAACCGCGGTTGCACCTGCTTGGGGTATAGTTTATTGAGTATTATTACTCAACAACTGTTTTAACACCATTGATGATGTAGATACCGGCCTTGTTAATCTCCTTAACGCGGCGGCCTGTGAGGTCGAAGATGGTCTTTTCACCCTCCTCGGCAACTGTCTCTTCGATGCCTGTTGCGTTGTCGGTAATTACGAAGCTAAAGCTTTGTGTGGGTATTGTCTCCATATTCCAGCTGCTGTCGTAGCCGTAAACTGCATACTCCTCGAGTGTGAACATATATGTGCCGACAGCTGTGATGGGAGTAGCTGCGATGAACTTAATGATCATTGTGTTGTACTCAAGGTTCTCGGCGTCTTTAACAAACTCATACTCGGTACCGTTCTCGTCCATTACCCAGATTGAAGATACATAGTCGTGGTAAACGTAGTTGTTGAAGTCGATAATAATTTCGCTTACCTCGCTCACCTCGGCCTCATTGGCGGGTGTGATTTTTGTAATCTTCAAGCCCTCAGCGATGGTGAATGTGTATGTGATATCATCGGCGATTCTAACATTTTCACCTGCGTAGATGTACTCCTTCTTCAATACAAATGTGTATGTGCCGGGCTCTGTGATGGGCTCTGCTGTCTTCAAACACAATGCGTTGTAGGGAGTTGAACCACCCCAAGCGTCGGTGTATGTAACGCTCAAAGGATACTCCTTGCCGTTTGCATCGGTGATGGCTGCACCGTTTACGCTGTCGAAGATATTTTGGCTGAACTCGAAGTAGAGGTACTCGATGCTCTTAACGTTGCTCTCGCCATCGGGGTTAGCATATACAAGCTCCAATACGTTGGGGTTGTCTACTGTGAGGCCAAGAGACTCCTGCTCGCTTGCTACAGCCAAGCCGTTGGGGTCCAAAGTGAAGAGACCGGCAGGGAATGTAATCATATAATCGCCATTGGCTGTGAGGGGAGTCTCAAGCTCGTAAACAACGCTCTTGCCATCTTCGCTCACTTTGCCATAACCAAAGTCGAGGCCCATATTCCAATCGGGGTCGCGGTATGTAGCGTAGAGTTCCTCGCTCTCATTGAGTGCGATGCCGTCCTCGCAAGTTACAACAACCTTTGTAATGCTCTCAACTGTCTCCCAGTTTGCAGGAGTGATAGTGAGAGTGGGGTACTCGCGCATAGCGTAGAGAATGGGCATACCCTCTTTCTCTTCGTTGAATGAGCCAAAGTTTGTGTAGCCTTTGCTGCTTGTGTACAGCTGTATGTATTTACCTTTCTCTTTGTTGGTGATGGTAGCTGTGCAGTCATCTTCGATAGAGATTGTCCATATAGCTGAATCGCCAAGCTCTGCAAGGTCTGTTGCAACATTGAAGTTGTTGTACGTTTTGCTCATATAAAGGTAGCGGTTGTAAGCGTCCTGAATTGTGTACTCACCGGCTGTTTCTGTTTCTGTGATAGTGAAGCCATAGTGCTCGAATGTCTCAATGAAATCGCCGTTTGAGGGCAACTCATTAGTGAAAAGGTCGCCATAAGTGTAGCTCTCATAAAGAGGCTCTGCAACAAGGTTATTTGCTGTTATAAGATATTTTGTACCGCTTACAATTTCTGTAGCAACCTTGAAAGGCTTAACAGGAGAAATTGTGTAATACTCTTTTACTACGTTACTGAAGATAGTGTCGCCCTCGGCGTTGGTAACAAAAGCAACAGCCTGAACTACTGCAGTTGAAAGAACCGAAAGGCTGCCCCAAGTTTTTGAACCTTCTGTTCTGGGGTCGCCACCACGGTTGTTGTAAAGAATTGTAGCACCATTGGTCTCTGTTGAGAATGTCAATGCATTTGCACCACTCAGTTTCTCATATACACCGCCATCTACAGAGAATACGGGGTCGGCTACACGGAGTGAATAAGAGAATGTGGCAACGTCGCTCTTCTCCTCGCCGTTGATAACAATAGCTTTGATGGTTGTTGTGCCAAACTCGCTGATAGCGATAGCCTCGCTGTAAGCAGCAGATTCGGCTGTGGGTTCTGTACCATCGGTGGTGTAGTAGATTGCACCCTCGCTCTCGCTGCTCAACTCAACAGTTGTTGTGTTGTAGATGGTACCGGGCTCAACCGATGTAACGGGTTTTGAAAGGGTAGAGCTTGAAACAGCACCGCCATAAGTGGCTGTGAATGATTTGAAACAGATTTGTCCTGCTTTTGATGCTCCATCAGTGCCATACACGGCCTTCTCGCCAACAGTGAGAGATACCTCACTTGCGTTTCCTGTCCATACAACCTTGGCGTTCTCGGCATCAATGGCTGTTGAACCGGTACTGGGGGTGAGGTCGGTAAGTCTTTTAAGACCTTGTGCTGAGATGTTGAAAACAATTTCTGTCAAATTGCCGTTTGAGCAAGAAACTGTAATAACATTTAGGGCATAGGCACGTATGTCACCTGCCTTGTTAAAAGCAGGCGCGGTAGATGAACCTTCGCCTTTTGCTACTGACAATGTTACATCGCCTACCACGAAATCCTCTTCGATGGTAATGGTTGCTGAGCCGTATTTGTCGGCTGCAACACCTGTAACGGTTGTCTGTGCTTGAATGTTGATGGCTGTCAGCATCAAGCAAAGAATTGAAAGTAAAATTTTCTTCATAATAAAAGAATTTAGTTAATAATAATGGTTATTTGTTTTGTATCTTCTATATAAAAATGTATCGGTTTTTGCAACGCAGATTTGCAAAAACCAATTATGTCGCAATGCTTAATAATTAAAACCTATTCCTTATATATTATTGCGACTGGCAAATGTAATAATAAAATTTATTTCTTTATGTTGTTTTTGTGATATTTTTTAACTTTTTGCTACAAAATGTTTCCTTTTGTTAAAAAGTGCGAATATTTATTTGGTGTTTATGCGTTCCGGCTTCCTTTTTTGCCATTATATTCTTCTTCTCCCATAGAGCGTATGCTGTATGTTTAATAGCACTGGTTGACTCTGCATATGTTTAATTGCAATTTTATCGCTCTAAATTTTGCAGTAACGGAATTTTGTTGTACCTTTGCACGCAGTACGGGTAAGTCCTATACGGCCAGCTCCTGATGAATCCTCCAGGGCTTGACCGCAGCAAAGGTAGTTGGTTGTAGCGGCGCGATGTAGGTAGCTTACCCACCCCATAGGCGGGCATCTTGAAAAAGATGCCCGCTTTTTTTTGTTGATGCAAAAGAAACTGCTTTGGTGGCAATATCGCATCTGTTTAGTTTCGCCACAAATAGCCTGATTTCGCCCCTAATCTGCTCAAAATACCCCGAAATGCAGCCGTAGTTCCCTCTGTTTTTGTTCAAATGGTATGTGTGCATACTTTTGCACCCGATAAAACAAAAATGGTTATGAAAATAGATTTGAAAACGGTATGTGCTTTTGGCGATTCGGTGATGAAAGGTATTGTGGTTGACAAGGAAAACTGCCCTGCCGATGGTATAAAATATAAAATAAGCGATATGGGCTTTGCTGCCCGTTGCCGCAGGAACCTTGGGATAGAGGTTGAGAATTTTGCTCGTTTTGGCGGTGTGGTGTCGCAAGGGATGAAGTTTGTTTCGCGCTATGCCGACAAGGTGAAACGCAGCGACTATGTGCTATTTGAGTATGGTGGCAACGATTGCGATTTCAACTGGGCCGCAATAGCCGAAAATCCGCGCGAAGAGCATAGCTCTAATACTCCTATAAGCCTATTCGTAAAACTTTATTCTGAATTAATAGATTTTGCTAAATCATTGGGTGCAAGGCCTGTATTGTTGTCGCTTCCCGTGCTTGAACCAAACCGATTTTTTGCACACGTGTCCAAAGGCCTTAATGGCGATAATATTCTCAGTTGGTTGGGTGGTACGGTGCTTACAATAGACCGTTGGCACGA
This sequence comes from Bacteroidaceae bacterium, assembly GCA_017536765.1. Lineage (GTDB taxonomy): Bacteria > Bacteroidota > Bacteroidia > Bacteroidales > Bacteroidaceae > HGM04593. Next base: position 26,140 of record JAFXGV010000065.1, on the reverse strand, counting down.
GCGTTATAATATGGAGATTTTCCGTTTGGGGGCTATGAAGCGGGTTCCGGTCATAGATATTACATCGGTTTTTCTTGAACGCAAGAACTATGCCGATTATATATGCGAGGATGGAATACACCCTAATGATGCCGGGCACGAACTTATAGAGGGCGCCATTATGGACTTCTTGAATATGCAGGCGCAACGTGTTGCCATTTGATAATGTGTTTGTATATAAAATTATAACTATATTGTTTTACAAAATACTTTAACGAGTGTTCTCATAGTGTTTCTCTTGCAGGCGCACTATAAATGATTGTATGAGAGCCGCCCTGCCACAATTGTGACAGGGCGGTGTATTTTAATTGTTTTACTATGTAACATAATTGTTTAGGTGCTATTGGCTAAAGCAATTTGTTGTATTTTGATAGCTTGCCAAGTTCCTCTTCAATCTGCAACAGGCGGTTGTATTTTGCAATCCTCTCGCTGCGGCTCATCGAGCCTGTTTTTATCTGCCCCGCATTTGTGGCTACAGCTAAGTCGGCAATGAATGTCTCTTCGGTTTCACCCGAGCGGTGGCTTATTATGGTGCGGTATCCGTTGCGTTTGGCAAGTTCAATGGCGTCGAGCGTTTCTGTGAGCGTGCCTATCTGGTTGGGCTTTATAAGTATGCTGTTGGCGCAACCGATGCTTATTCCCTTTTGCAAAAATCTGCTGTTGGTGACAAAGAGGTCGTCGCCCACAAGGCTGCAACGCTTTCCTATTGCTTTTGTGAGTTCCTGCCACCCCTCCCAATCGTTTTCGCTCATACCATCCTCTATACTGTCTATGGGATATTTCTCTATCAGGCGTGTCAGATATTTTATCTGCTCCGCGGCGGTGAGCCTCTTGCCGTCGCTTTCAAATGTTCCGTAGTCGTAAATCCCATCGTGGAAAAACTCCGATGCGGCGCAGTCGAGCGCTATGCTTATCTCGTTTTTAGGTTTGTAGCCGGCCTCTTTTATCGCAGTCACTATGCAGTCGAGTGCATCTTCTATGCCTCGCAACTGTGGAGCGAATCCTCCTTCGTCGCCCACGGCAGTGCTCAGTCCTCTTTTATGTAAAACCCTTTTCAGCGCTTGGAAAACCTCGGCACCCATACGCACGGCCTCGCTTATGCTGTTTGCACCTATGGGGCGTATCATAAATTCTTGAAAAGCTATGGGCGCATCGGAGTGTTTGCCACCGTTTATGATATTTATCATTGGTGTTGGCAATATATGTGCATTTACGCCGCCAATGTAGCGGTAAAGCGATGTACGCAATGCAGCCGCAGCTGCTTTTGCCACTGCAAGTGACACGCCGAGTATTGCATTTGCGCCCAATACGCTTTTGTTGTCGGTGCCGTCGGCTTCAATCATTTTATAATCTATCTCGCGTTGCGAAAATACCGACAACCCCTCTACTATGGGGGCAATCTCGCGGTTCACATTCTTCACTGCCTTAAGAACGCCATTCCCGCCGTATCTTTCGTCGCGGTCGCGCAGTTCCAATGCCTCATTTTCTCCTGTAGATGCTCCCGACGGCACCGATGCGTTTGCAGTGGTGCCGTCTTCGAGTGTGATGCATACTCCCACGGTGGGTGTTCCTCGCGAATCCAAAATCTCGTTTGCTTTTACTTTCTTGATTTTCATAATATATATGCTTTAATATGTTGTTTTATATGAAACAACGTAGCTTTTTTGTTGGTTTTTTCATAGTTGTCAAATAGTTGAAAAGATTTGCCTGTAAAATTTGCGCTTAACGCGCTAAATGGCTATTTTTACAAAAAATAAAGACTACTTCTTATTATGAGTGAGATTAAAGATAAAATGTTGCAGCGCTTTTTGAAGTATGTAACCTTCGACACCGAGTCGTGCGACGATGCCGCCACAGTACCCACAACGCCAGGGCAGATGACATTTGCGCAGTATTTGAAAGAGGAGTTGCAGGCAATGGGCCTTGCCGAGGTGGTGCTCGATGACAAAGGCTACCTCTATGCCACGCTGCCATCGAACAGCACCAGGGAGTTGCCTGTGATTGGTTTTATTTCGCACCTCGATACCAGCCCCGATATGAGCGGCAAGAATGTGAAACCGCGAGTGGTGCACTCTTATGGCGGCGGCAATGTGGTGCTGGATGAAAAAGAGGATATAATACTCTCGATAAACGATTTTCCCGAGATACTGAATTACAAAGGCGACGACCTGGTTGTAACCGACGGACACACCCTGCTTGGTGCCGATGACAAGGCAGGTATTGCCGAAATTGTGTCGGCAGTGGAGTATCTGCAGGCTCACCCCGAAATAGAGCACGGCAAGATACGCATTGCGTTCAATCCCGACGAGGAGATTGGGCGTGGTGCTCATAACTTCAATGTTCCCCTTTTCGGTTGCGATTGGGCATACACCGTGGATGGCAGTGCCGAGGGCGAGATTGAGTTTGAGAATTTCAATGCCGGTTCTGCTACATTTACCATACAGGGTTGCAATGTGCACCCCGGTTATGCCAAAGGCAAGATGCTCAATGCGTTGCGCGTGGCAACGGAGATTGTCAGCTCCATCCCGGCAACAGAATCGCCCGAATGCACCGACGGTTACCAGGGCTTTTATCACCTGATGAGCATAAATGGTGGCGTTGATTCGGCCGAGGTCTCGTATATCATACGCGACCATTGCCGTGAAACCTTTGAGCGTCGTATGGCATTCATAAGCAAGGTGGCCGATGGCATCAAGGCCAAGTATGGTGCAGGCGTTGTAACACTTACATTGAAAGAGCAGTATCGCAATATGCGCGAGCAGGTCGAGCCCAAAATGTACATAATAGACCTTGCCAAGATGGCAATGGAGCAGGCCGGTGTGAAACCGGTTGTAAAACCCATTCGTGGTGGCACCGATGGCGCGCAGCTTTCGTTTATGGGCCTTCCTTGCCCCAACCTATTTGCCGGCGGCATAAATTTCCATAGCCGCTACGAGTTTGTGTCGGTTCAGGTGATGGAGAAGGCGATGATGACGATTGTGAACATTGCGGCAATGGTAAAGGAACTAAAATAGATGATTATGCTTGAAAAGGGATTGAAATATACAAGTTCGGTGGTGGTTGATAAGGCAAATTGCGCCTCTGCAGTGGGCTCGGGCGGGCTCGATGTGTTTGCCACCCCTTCGATGGTGGCGCTTATGGAGAATGCCGCAATGAACGCGGTGGCTCCTTACTTGCCCGATGGTTTCACAACCGTGGGCTCCGAGATAAATGTGGCGCACGCCAAGCCCACGGGTATTGGTGCAACTGTTTCTGCCACAGCCGAATTGCTTTCGGTAGATGGGCGCAAGCTTGTTTTCAAGGTGATTGCCCACGATGGCGCGGGGCCTATAGGCGAGGGTACCCACGTGCGTTTCATTGTGGATGTGGAGAGGTTCTTGTCGAAGCTGAATAAATGAAAAGAATAATACATATATAAAAAAACGCCAACTTAAGTTGGCGTTTTTTTATATATTATAAGGTATCAAAATCAAATTCGTCAAAATCGATATCGAATGCCTCCTCGGAAAAACGGTCTATTTCGCGGCGCTCCTTTTTGGTGGGGCGGCCTGTGCCTTTTTGCCTGTCGGTGAAACCGCTTATCTTGCTCATTTCCAGAATCTCGTATTGCTCCTGCGGGGTGATGTTCTCCATCAACTCGGGCACCAATTTGGCTCCCACGCGGTTCTCGGCAGCCTTCAGCACGCGGAAGGAGTATGTTATGGGTGCTTTCTTTACCTTTACCACGTCGCCCACACGCACGGTGTGCGATGGCTTCACGCTGCGTTCGCCTATGCTTATATGCCCCTTCTTGCAGGCCTCGGCGGCTATGCTGCGTGTCTTATATATGCGCACCGCCCACAGCCATTTGTCTATGCGTGCCTGTTCGCTCATTCCTTGCCTGCTCCTTTTTTGTTAAACTGGTTCATTGTGCGTGCCAGGCCTGCAAAGCAGAAACTTTTTATTATCTCTGTGGTTGTTGTTAGCTGCTCGTCAATGGCTTTCTGCTCCTCGCTGTCAAATGCTCCAAGTACAAAATCCACCTGATGCCCTTTGCCAAAATTACTGCCTATGCCCACGCGCAGGCGTGCATATGCCGTTGTGCCTAAGGTGGAGGCAATGTGCTTGAGCCCGTTGTGCCCACCGTCACTGCCTTGCCCTTTGAGGCGTAATGCACCCACGGGCAGTGCCAGGTCGTCAACAATGATAAGAACATTCTCCAATGGAATTTTCTCGGCCTGCATCCAGTAGCGCACCGCATTGCCGCTGAGATTCATATATGTAGACGGTTTTAGCAGTATGAGTTTGCGCCCGCGCACCGATGTCTCGGCCACGAAACCGTAACGCTTGTCCGAAAAAATAGTATTGGACACTTTTGCGAAAGTGTCCAATACTGTGAATCCGATATTGTGGCGGGTTCCTTCGTACTCCTGTCCGATGTTACCCAGGCCTACAATGAGATATTTCATTTCCTGCGGTCGGTATTACTTCGCTGCGGCTGCGGCTGCTGCCTGTGAAGCACGTGTTGTCTTAACAGCGCATACAAGAGCCTCCTTTGCAGTTACCAACTCCAAGCCCTCGAATGAGAGGTCGCACACCTTGATAGACTTACCAAGTGCAAGGGGAGTTACGTCTACTGTCAAAATCTCGGGGATAGATGTGTAGATAGCCTTAACCTTGAGGTAACGCTGCAACTGTACCAATTTACCACCGGCGCGTACACCCTCGGCCAATCCCTGCAATTTCACGGGAACTGCCATAACGATGGGTTTCTCCTCGGTAATCTCGTAGAAATCTACGTGGAGGATAGTGTCCTTAACGGGGTGGAACTGGATGTCCTTGAGGATAGCCTTTGTTGTTGTGCCGTCGATTGTGAGCTCTACAACGTGGATATCGGGTGTGTAAACGAGCTTGCGAAGGCCCTCTGTTGTTACGCTGAAAGCCTTTGTTGCGGGCTTGCCTTCACTGTCTTTCTGTACTCCGTAGATGCAGCAGGGTACGAGACCCTCCTTGCGCAATGCGTTGGTAGCTTTTTTACCAACCACGGTTCTTGCAGAACCGCTGATGCTGATTGTTTTCATAATTAAAAATGTGTTACTCTAAATTAAGATTGATAATTTTGCTTAATTCGCCATCACACGATGTCTCTAAAGCGGGCACAAAGGTACGCTTTATTTTTTAAATAAACAAGTAATGCGGTGGTTAATCGCGCTTAAAACTCTATGTCTATGCTTAAATTGTCAGGCTCATCGCTGCTTGCCTGCTGTTCGGCGCGTCGCGGACGATACTCACCTTGCTCGGCAACCACAAAGTCGATAGCCTCCTTAAGGCTGGTTGCAAATTTTTCAAAATCTTCGCGATAGAGGAATATCTTGTGTTTTTCAAAGGACACGGATGCGTTGTCACCCTCACCACTCACAATTTTCTTGCTTTCGGTTATAGAGAGGTACATCTCCTCTTTCCTGTTTTTCTTCACATCAATGTAATAGATTCTTTTACCCGCCTTGATGGTTTGTGAGTGTACAATCTCTTTCTCGGTGTCGTTTGTGTTGCCTTTTTTGTAGTCTTCCATCGTAATAATCTTGTGTTATATGTAGTTATCGGTTTCAAATATGATTAAAATAAATTAAAAAATCAATATTTTTTGTTATTTTTTGTGTTTATGCGTGTTTAATTTTTCTTTTTCGTGCCATTTGCGCTTCTTTCTTGTATGTAAAATAGTTTCGTGGTTCCCGCTTTTTTTGTAATTTTGCAGCCGTTTTTTCAAGAAACTATGAGTGAAGATTATATGATATGTTTAAGGGATGGCGTTACGCGCGATGCCACTGCGCATTTCGCAGGCCCGCTATTCTTGTCGTTGAGAAAGGGTGAGCATCTTGCCATCGTGGGCCCCAACGGTGCCGGCAAGAGTCTTTTCGTTGATGTTCTTTTGGGGCGCTATCCGTTGGGTAATGGTAGCCTGAAGTACGATTTCGCTCCTTCCCGCTCGCAACTTGTATATGAAAATGTGAAATATATCACATTCCGCGATACATACGGCTCGGCCGATGCTAACTATTGCTACCAGTTGCGCTGGAACACCCACGACCAGGACGAGGCAATTCCTACGGTGCGCGCTCTTTTGGGCGATGTGAGTGACAAGGCGCTGTTCGATGAGGTTGTTGCGATGTTTGCCTTGGAGCATCTGCTGGATAAACGCATTGTGCTGCTCAGCAGTGGCGAATTGCGTAAATTCCAGCTTGCGCAGGCGCTGCTTGCCTCGCCCCGCCTGTTGGTGATAGACAACCCCTTCATAGGGCTCGATGCATCTACAAGGGACCTCCTTTGTAGCGTGCTTGCACGCCTTGCTTCGCGCGGCAATCTGCAAATAATCTTGGTGCTTTCGATGCTCGACGATATACCGCAGTTCGTAACAAGCGTGCTGCCCGTTGAAAATATGTGTGTGGGCGACAAGGTGTCACGCGACGAATATCTGGCGCGCCTCGACATTGTGTATGATGTTGCCGCCATTAAAAAAGCGCAGCAGAGGGTGCTGTCGTTGCCAACGAAAGCGGCGGGCGGCTGCGAAGCGGGCGGCGAGGTGGTGCGCCTTAACAATGTTACCGTGAAGTACGACGACCGAACGATACTTGCCGGTCTCGATTGGGTGGTGGAGCAGGGCGATGTATGGGCCCTCTCGGGCGAGAACGGTGCCGGCAAATCCACGTTGCTGAGCCTTGTGTGTGCCGACAATCTGCAATCGTATGCTTGTGATATAGCCCTCTTCGGGCGCAAACGCGGCACCGGTGAGAGTATATGGGAGATAAAGAAGAACATAGGCTATGTGAGCCCCGAAATGCATCGCTCATACCTGCGCAACCTGCCTGTGATAGATATTGTGGCATCGGGCCTGCACGATAGCATAGGGCTCTATGTCGCTACCCCTGAAAGCGAGTTGGCTGCCTGCGACTGGTGGTTGGAAACATTCGGGTTGTCGCACTTGCGCGATAAATCGTTCCTTAAAATATCGAGCGGCGAACAGCGCCTGGTGCTCCTTGCACGTGCATTTGTGAAGGATCCGTCGCTCATAATCTTGGACGAGCCGCTGCACGGGCTTGATACATACAACCGCCGTATGGTGCGTGCCCTCATTGAGGCCTTCACGCAGCGTCCCGGGAAAACAACCCTGTTTGTCACGCACTACGAGGAGGAACTCCCCTGCACGGTAAACAGGCGCCTGTTCCTTAAACGTAATAAATAGTGTTTATATAAAGAAAATAACCTTTTTGCTTGCTTGTGTCGCAAGAAAATGCGACCTTTGCACCCAATCAGATAATATAATTTATGATTAACAGAGTTCTCATTCGTCTTAAAGTAGTTCAAATCCTGTATGCCTACTACAAAAACAGCGGCAAAAGTATGAAAGCAGCCGAAGATGAGGTGTTCTTCAGCCTCTCGAAAGCATACGACCTTTATAACTACCTTTTACTGCTTATGGCAGGAGTAACACACTATGCGGCCGACCGCATTTCGTTCAAAAGTTTGAAGTTACGCCCTACCGACAGCGATATTAACCCCAATCTCAAGTTTGTAAACAACCGTTTCATTGCCCAGCTCGAAGCCAATACTGCGCTTTGCAAGTTTGCCGAAAAGAGCAAGGTGAACTGGGTTGAACATTCCGACCTCCTGCGCCGTTTACTCGATAGAATAGAGGAAAGTGATATATATAAAGAGTATATGGCAAGTGAAACTTCCTCGTACGAGGAGGACCGCGAGCTGTGGCGCAAGCTGTACAAGGCATTTATCTTCGACAACGAGGAGCTCGATGCGCTTCTCGAGGAGCAGAGCCTCTATTGGAACGACGATAAATCCATAGTGGATACCTTTGTGCTGAAGACCATAAAGCGTTTCGAGGAGAACGCAGGTGCCGACCAGCAACTGCTGCCCGAGTACAAGGATATAAACGATATGGATTTTGCCCGCAAACTCTTCCGCAATGCGGTTTCAAAAGCCGATGAGTATCGCGAACTTATGGCGCAGAACTCTAAGAACTGGGATATGTCGCGTTTCGCATTTATGGATGTGGTGATTATGCAGGTGGCTCTTGCCGAGATACTCACATTCGGCGATATACCTTTGAGCGTGTCGCTCAATGAGTATGTGGAGATTGCAAAATACTACAGCACAGCAAAGAGCGGTTCTTTCGTGAACGGCCTGCTCGACTCCATTACAAAGAAATTGCGTGCCGAAGGTGTTATAAACAAATAAAAACGATTAACCTTTTAATAGATATAAAATTATGATTTTACTTCAACAAGCAGCATCAGGCAGTTTGATGCAGTCGATATTCGGAAACCAGTGGTTCTTCCTCATCGCAATGATTCTTATCTTCTACTTCCTGATGATTCGCCCCCAACAGAAACGTCAGAAGGAGATAAACAATTTCCGCAAAGGCTTGCAGCCCGGCCAGGAGGTTATTACAAGCGGTGGCATTTATGGCAAGATAAAGGAGATTAACGACAATATTGTTGTTTTGGAGATTGCCCACAATGTTTGCATAAAGGTAGATAAATCAACAATCTTTGCTAACCCCACAGCGGCGCAACAGTAAGCAGGTGAAACGAGTTTTATCCAAACTTAAAGGCATAAATACTCCTGCGGGCAGCGAATTGTTGCTTTTCCTCTTTTTTGTTCTGGTGTCGTGCTGTTTGTGGTTAATGCTCACGCTTAACCGCGACTACGAAACCGACCTTAAATTTAACCTATCGGTTAAGGAGGTGCCCGAAGATGTCAGTTTTTCGTCGCAAGACGAAGAACTGATTGTTCGTGTGGGCGACCGTGGTACCACCCTTATGAACTACAAACTGGAATCGTTCCTGCCTATATCTATAAACTATTCCGAGCTTGTGAATAGGAAAGGGCGCCTGACGTTGCCTGTGGCTGCGTTGCAGAAACGCATAAAAAAGCAGTTGGCTTCGTCAACGGCAATAATTTCGATACACCCCGATACATTGCTCTATTATACACAGGAAAGCGCCATCAAGTATCCCGTACAATTTAATGGCAATGTTACAACTGCCCGCCAGTATGCGTTGGGCGATATTGTGGTGTCACCCGATTCGGTGTGGGTGTTTGCTCCTGCGCAGGTGACCGACACTCTTAAGTATCTGTCAACCGCATTTTTTGAAAAGGATGAACTGCGCGACACGCTCAGAATCACTCTGCCACTCCGTTATGCCGATAATGTGAGCTGCAACCCTGCCGAGGTGAACGTCACCATACCGGTATATCCCTTTACCCAGAAAAGCTTCGATTTGCCGGTGCACGGCATCGACTTCCCCGATACATACCGCCTGCGCACGTTCCCATCGCGCGTACAGGTGAAATTGAATGTGAAGTCGGATGATTACGAGCTTGTGAGCGCCGATGACTTTGAAGTGGGTGTGAGCTATCTCGATATCTATGGTACCGACAGCAATCGTGCCGAGGTCAAACTGCTGCGCGCCCCCTCTTGGGTGAAGGATGTGCGCATAGTGCCCGATAATGTGGAATATATAATAGAGCAGCAATGAGCAAGGTGAGATTGGCTATAACAGGAAACATAGGCAGCGGTAAATCGGTGGTTTCGCGTATGCTTGCCGTTATGGGTGTCCCGGTGTATGATTGCGACTGCAGGGCGAAGCTGCTGATGCAGAGCAGCACCACCATAAAGCGTGCGCTTGTGCGTATGTTTGGCGATGATTGCTACAATGCCGACGGCACGCTCAATCGTGCGCACCTTGCCGAGCGCATCTTCACCGACCGCGACAACATAAGGCGGGTGAATGAGCTTGTGCATCCCTGCGTGAAAGAGGATTTTGTGGAGTGGGCTAATGCTTCGAGCTGCGACATTGTTGCCGTGGAGAGTGCCATACTGTACGAGTCGGGGATGATTGACGTGGTGGATAAGGTACTAGTTGTGTGGGCCGACGAGGAGACTGCCATAAAACGTGTTGTGGATAGTCGCAAGATGAGCCGCAGCCAGGTGGTGAGCCGCTTGCAGAACCAGATATCGGCCGACGAACTGCTCATCCTGTCCGACTACTCTTTGCGTAACGATGGCGACACGCCCATTATGCCGCAGTTGATAGAAATTATTGAGGAGTTGCGCCAATAAAAAAACATTGATTAACATAATATTTTTTGTTTTGCCGTTGCTATGTTATACCTTCGCAAGGTGTTTTAACAAACAAGGTGGAATTGAATAATTTAAGATAAAGTTTAATATTATATGTTTGAGAGAATTTTAACAATTTCGGGCAAGCCCGGTCTTTACCGTTTGCTTTCAAGCGGTCGTAATATGTTCGTTGTAGAAACCGTTGATGCTGCTAAAAAGCGTATGCCCGTGTATAACAGCGACAAAGTAGTGATGCTCGACGATATCGCAATTTACACCGATACCGAGGAGGTTCCTTTGCGTGCAGTGTTCCGGAAAATTTATGAGAAGGAGAACGCAGTTCTTCCTTTCGACCTCAAGATGAGCACACCCGAGGAGTTGGTTGCTTATTTCGAGACCGTAATGCCCGAGTATGACCGTGAGCGCGTATATCTCACACACATAAAGAAAATGTATTCTTGGTATAATATTTTGGTGGCAAACGGCGTGACCGATTTCCAGGAAGAGCAGGCAGAGGAGGCTGCGGCTGAATAATTATGAAACGTATTTTTCTTATTGTAGCGGTTTTTGCATTCACAATTAGCGCATCGGCGCAGTGGACCAATTTTTTGAGCAATGCGCTTAACAAACTCTCTTCGTCGAAAGCCGAAGAGACAACAAATACAACAACCTCTGCGGCTACAAGCGCGGTAAAAAATGTGCTCGGCAGCCTCATTGGCGGCAGTATGCCTGTGTCTGAAGCCACACTTAAAGGTACCTGGAACTATGAAGGTACCTCTTGCGTGCTCGAGAGCGACCAGGCACTTGCCAACCTTGGCGGTTCGGTGGCTGCGGGTAAAATAGAGGAGAAGCTCGATGGCTATCTTGCAAAGGTGGGCGTAGCCCCCGGTGCCTGCACATTCGCATTCCTCGATAACGACTCTTGCCAATTCACCGTTAAGGGGCGCACCATAAACGGTACATATACCTTAGATTCAAAAGAGAAAACTGTTCTCTTTAATTTCTATGGCCGTTTGTCGATGACTGCGCACGTGTCGTACGACCTTGCCAATATGAACCTTGTGTTCGATGCCGATAAAATGCTTGCGCTTATCAAAAAGGTGACATCCACTGTGGCTTCTACCACATCATCGGCATCGGGTAGTGGTTTGGGCTCTTTGCTCGGCGGTTCCACAACCGCATCTGCGGCATCGGGTACTCTTTCCACCGTTTCGTCGCTGCTCGAAAACTATACGGGTATGATGCTTGGAATGAAACTGAAAAAGTAGTGTAAAATAATAGTGTATTAAAAAATGTCACAACCCCGCGGGGTTGTGACATTTTTTATTGATAGTGGTTATCTGTTGCTGAAGATAAGCATATTGCCATCGGAACTTATCTTTATTGGGCGGCTCTTGTCTATGCTGCCGGCAAGCAGCTGCTTCGACAGGTCGTTGAGCAGATAGCGCTGTATGGCTCTTTTTATGGGGCGTGCACCGAACTCGGGGTCGAACCCGGCCTTGGCTATGTACTTTATGGCACTCTCATCGCTCTCAAGCGTAACATCGCTCTCCTGCAGCAGGTGTGTGATGCCTTCAATTTGCAGGCGTACTATATCTTCTATCTCGCTTTCGTTGAGCGGGGTGAACATAATCGTTTCGTCTATACGGTTGAGGAATTCGGGGCGTATGCTCTTTTTTAGCATCTCCATCACCTTCTCCTTGGTCTCCTCGATGACAAATTCGCGGTTGCCGTCGTTTATCTTCTCGAACTGCTCCTGTATGTAGCTGCTGCCCAGGTTGCTTGTCATTATTATGATGGTGTTCTTGAAGTTTACGCAACGGCCCTTGTTGTCGGTGAGTCTTCCGTCGTCGAGCACCTGCAGCAGTATGTTGAATACATCGGGGTGCGCCTTCTCAATCTCGTCGAAAAGCACTACGGAGTAGGGCTTGCGGCGCACGGCTTCGGTGAGCTGGCCACCCTCGTCGTAGCCTACATATCCCGGAGGGGCTCCAATGAGGCGCGATACGGAGAATTTCTCCTGATATTCGCTCATATCTATGCGTGTCATCAGTGTTTCGTCGTTAAACAGGTATGCGGCAAGTGCCTTCGCAAGCTCGGTTTTTCCCACGCCTGTGGTGCCTAAGAAGATGAACGAACCAATGGGGCGCTTGGGGTCCTGCAGACCGGCACGGCTGCGCCTTACGGCATCGCTCACGGCTGTTATGGCCTCGTTCTGTCCTATCACGCGCTTGTGCAGTTCATCCTCGAGGTTCAGCAGTTTGTCACGCTCGCTCTGCAGCATTTTGCTCACAGGTATACCTGTCCAGCGCGATACCACATCGGCAATATCCTCGGCTGTGACCTCCTCCTTTATCATTGCATTGTCGCTCTGTGCCTCCTGCAGTTTACCTTGTGTGGTGGCAATCTCATCGTTAAGCGCCTTTATCTTGCCATATCGTATCTCGGCTACACGGCCGTAATCGCCTTCGCGCTCGGCCTTGTCGGCTTCGAATTTCAGCTGCTCAATCTCCTGCTTGGCAGTCTGAATCCTGTCGGCAAGCTCCTTTTCGTGCTGCCACTTTGCACGCTTGCTCTGCTCCTGCTCCTTGAGCGCGGCAATCTCCTTGCCAAGCTGCGCAAGCTTCGCTTCGTCTTTTTCGCGCTTGATGGCCTCGCGCTCAATCTCCAGCTGCTTTATGTGGCGCGAAATCTCGTCGAGCTCCTCGGGGAGCGAGTCGCGTTCCATACGCAACTTGGCTGCTGCCTCATCCACAAGGTCTATGGCCTTGTCGGGGAGGAAACGCTCGGTTATGTAGCGGTCGCTGAGCGTTACGGCGGCTATGAGTGCATCGTCTTGTATGCGCACCTTGTGATGGCTTTCGTAGCGCTCCTTGAGCCCTCGCATTATGGATATAGTGCTCATCTTGTCGGGCTCGTTCACCATTACGGTTTGGAAACGGCGCTCCAACGCCTTGTCCTTCTCAAAGTACTTCTGGTACTCGTCGAGGGTGGTGGCGCCTATTGAGCGTAACTCGCCACGGGCAAGTGCCGGTTTCAGTATGTTGGCTGCATCCATTGCACCCTCGCTCTTGCCGGCACCCACAAGGGTGTGTATCTCGTCTATGAAGAGTATGATGTTGCCTTCGGCCTTTGTCACCTCGTTTATTACGGCCTTCAGGCGCTCCTCAAACTCGCCCTTGTACTTGGCACCGGCAACAAGAGCACCCATATCGAGTGAGTAGATCTCCTTGTTGCGCAGGTTCTCGGGTACATCGCCGCGTATTATGCGGTGTGCAAGCCCTTCGACAATGGCGGTTTTTCCTGTTCCCGGCTCGCCAATGAGTATGGGGTTGTTCTTTGTGCGACGGCTCAGAATCTGCAGTATGCGGCGTATTTCATCGTCGCGCCCTATCACAGGATCGAGTTTGCCGCTCTTTGCGGCCTCGTTGAGGTTTATTGCATACTTGCTGAGCGCCTGGTAGCTCTCCTCGGCCGACTGCGATTTCACGCTCTCGCCCTTGCGCAGCTCCATTATTGCCTTTTCGGCCTCGGCTGCTGTTATTCCGTGCCCTTTGAGCATTGTGCCCACGGGGTTGTCTGTTGTGAGTATGGCAAGGAGAATGGGCTCCACCGATACATATTCGTCGCCAAATCTCTTTGCTATCTCCTCGGCTTTGTTAAGTATATCGTTGCTCTTGCGGCTGAGGTATGGCTCGCCACCTTGTACTTTGGGGAATGCAAGTTCTTGCTTTTCCACCTCGCTCTTTATCTGTCCTATGTTGGCGCCTGTTTTCCGGAAGATGAAGGCTGTAATCTGCTCTCCGCTTTTAAGCACTCCACCCATAATGTGCGCAGGCTCCACTGCCTGCTGACCAAGCGACTGCACTCTGTTCACAGCCTCTTGAATAGCCTCTTGGGCTTTGATCGTAAATTTGTTGAAGTTCATAAATTAAGAAACTGTTAATTGGTTAATAATGTTTTTGCGGCTCTTTCGTTATTAAGCCCTTCGCTTGATAACAAACAAATTTTGCGCCAAACGGGTTTGTGTGTCAAAATGTCTTGCGCTGCTGTCAAAATGGCGTATATATAAGAATCAGCCGTTTCTACGTATGCAGAAACGGCTGATAATGCTATATGCCGGTTGTCTTTATAACTTTTCGCACTCGGCCATCCACAAGGCGTAGCTTGTGTCCGAAGGCATAATCCACGAGCCGTGCGGGCTCAGATTGCAACTGTTCACTTTGGGCCCGTCGGGCATACAGGAGCGTTTGAACTGCTGTGTGAAGAAACGGCGGAAGAATGTGGTAATCCATTTCTTTATGGTGTCGTTGCTGTATGTGCCCTCGAATGCTTTTTGTGCCATAGCATAAATTTTGGCGGGTGAGAAGCCGTAGTTTATGAAATTGTACAGGAAAAAGTCGTGCAGCTCGTATGGGCCCACAAGGTCCTCGGTCTTCTGCTTTATGTTGCCTTGCTCGTCGGCCGGTGTGAGCTCGGGCGAGATGGGGGTATCGACAATGTCGAGTAGGGTGGTGCGCACCTCGTCGTTGCTGTTTGCCGCAATGTGGCGCACAATGTGCTGTATGAGTGTTTTGGGAACCGATGCGTTCACGCTGTACATACTCATATGGTCGCCGTTGTATGTGGCCCAGCCAAGCGCCAGTTCCGAAAGGTCGCCCGTGCCTATGACAATGCCCGAGCATTGGTTGGCTATGTCCATAAGTATCTGTGTGCGTTCGCGTGCTTGCGAGTTCTCATATGTAACGTCGTGGTTGTTCACATCGTGCCCTATGTCGCTGAAGTGTTGCAGGCAGGCTGCCTTGATGGATATTTCGCGCACGGTCACTCCCAAGCTTTTCATAAGGCTCAGCGCGTTGTTGTAGGTGCGGTCGGTGGTGCCGAAGCCCGGCATTGTAACAGCGATTATGTTACTGCGGGGCTGCCCTATGATGTCGAGCGCTTTTGCGCATACAAGGAGTGCAAGGGTGGAATCGAGCCCGCCCGATATTCCTATAACGCAGTTTGCCGCACGTGTGTGCTCTATCCTTTTTGCAAGCGCAAGAGATTGTATCATAAAAATCTCCTCGAGGCTTTCACCTGCCTTCTCGCCTTTGGGTATGAATGGCGTTGCATCGAAGGTGCGTGTGAGTGGGCTGTATTCGTCGGTTGTTTGTGCAATGTGTATGGTGTCGCAAATGGTGTTGCAGCCTGCAAAATGGGTGTTTCCCGTGCGCAATTTGCGTAGCTTTTCCACGTCGGTTTCCGTTATGCAGTATTGGCTCTTGGTTGCAAAGCGGGGCGATGATGTAAGCTCACAGCCTGCCTCGTATATGGCGTTTGCTCCCGAACATACGGCATCGCTTGTCGATTCGCCATAGCCGGCATTGGCATAGGCGTATGCGCATATGCAGCGCTTGCTCTGCGCTGCGATGTGTGCGGTGGTTTCGGTGTGGACGCCTGTGCTCTCTTTCGTTGCCGTGGGGTTCAGTATTATATCCGCCCCGGCAAGTGCCATCTGCGCGCAGGGGGCATAGGGTGCTTGTGCATCGCTGCCCACCTCCACGCCAAAGCTGTATGTGCCGGTTTCAAAAATTAACCCGCTGCCTATTCTTGCCTGTTGCCCGCAGAGCGTTGCTGTGGCATTTGCGGGCAATGTGCAGGCAGGTGCGAACCATCTTTGCTCCCAGGCTGTGAGGTAGCTCTTTGCCGTTATGCCCACTATGCGCCCGTTGTGTATTGTCACCGCGCAGTTGTAGAGGTTGTTCATATGCTTCACGGGTGCCCCCACGGTTATTATGGTATCTACCGTGCGGCCGGCATCTATAATATCTTGCAGCGCCTCTTGTACTTTCTGTCGGAAGAATGGTTGCAGGTAGAGGTCGCCGCAACTGCTCGACGAAACGGCGAGTTCGGGGAAGAGCACTACATCGGCACCTTCC
This sequence comes from Bacteroidaceae bacterium, assembly GCA_017536765.1. GTDB lineage: Bacteria > Bacteroidota > Bacteroidia > Bacteroidales > Bacteroidaceae > HGM04593. Next base: position 10,066 of record JAFXGV010000065.1, on the reverse strand, counting down.
TTTGCTACCTTATATATAATAGATACAATCTCCTGTGCGTTTTTAGCGCAATCGGCTACGCTTGTTACAGGGGTGGCCGCTGCAATTTTTACAAATCCGTTAGTCATAATATCCTCTTTTAATTTTAGTTGCGGTTGCTATATTCACAAAACACTTCCCTTTTGAGGAAGTGTTTTGTGAAAAATATCTTTGTTGTTCTTTTTTAGTATCTGTCTTCGGGGTTAGCAGGGTTGTTGTAGATTGACTTGGGGACAATCTCCAAATAGTCCTGGTTGAACTCCTCGGCACCAACCGAAGCCTCTGTCACGTTCTTCACGCGCAACCAGTGGCCCTCTTTTGTGGGCTCAAGATCGAGATTGGTGGCAACGATACGTCTCATAGCGTTCGAGCTGTCGCGCATAGGTGTCTTGTTACCTACGAGGATGCTTGCGGGGGCTTTCATATAACCACGGTTACGCATAGCCTTCTCCTCGTCAGAAATCTCATCCTCGGTGAGTTCCTCGTCGGCGAACCAGCCTATACGGTTCTTGTTGGCCTCGTCCATACGCATATCGGTGGGGATACCGCAAATGTCGCCATCAAGGTAGAACTGAACCACACCACGACGTGTTGACATTGAGAAACCGATACGTATTTCATAGGTACCCGCGGGCACGTGAGGCAAGCGGTACTCTGCATCGTATTTACCCTCAATCAAAAGCTCGTCGCCCTGGAAATTGGTGTACTGCATCTCGCCTGTGGGGTAGGGGCGCAGGTAGAATATCTCGGTATCGTTGTTGCGTGCTCTCAAGCGCTTGCAGAACTGTCTTTCGTTGGGAGAGTCGTCGCCGCCGGCGGGGATGTATGTGAAAAGACCGGTGTTGAAGTTCCAACGTACGCGGTTTGTAGTGAGCTCGGGGAAACAAGAGACGGGGTCCCAACGCATACGCTCATTGATGATGTTCTTTTTCATCTCATCTTCGTTGTAAACAAGAATCTTGTCGATGAAATGGATTTTGGCGTTCTCGGGGTCAAGGGCGACATTGCCAAGTGTTTCGGGGAAGAGCGACTGTGCCTTTGTCTGGCTCAATACTCTGATGTTGGTGTGGTGGAACATCATATCGCCGGGTGTGGTGTTGCAAATGTTTATTACCACATCGTTCTTGAACTCTGCGTTGGTATAAGGTCTTGTAACCTTAATCATACAACCCTCATCGACATTGCCGTTGCGTATAGCCTCAACCTCCTCTTCGGTGTATGTCCACTCGTCGTAGGGGAGATAGGTCTCAAAGTAGTCCGACCAATCGTAGTTCTGGTCCATATTACTCTCCGAGTTGAAGCTGTTGCGGTCATAACCTTCCATAATCCAACCGCCTACACCATTCTTTACAAAATCGAGCTGACGGTCGATGATGTGGTATGAAATAAACTTAAAGAGGGCGTTTTTGGGATGGTCGTAAACCTCCTCGTATCCGGGCTCCGAACCATATACCTTCTCGGCAAATTCTGCCATATCCTGCCAAGTGGCAATAGTCATACCAAATGAGTTTTTGGTGGGGTCCATAAGCACCTCGTTGGGCTCTATAAGCAGTGTGAAACCCTGGTTCTTTGTTTCGGGGTATAAGGGAGTCTGGCCGGGCTGTCCGTCAAACTTCTTTGCCTGCATTGTGTTGTCGTAGTCCTTCTCGAGCTCGAACTTGGCAAGCAGGTTCTGAAGACCTGTCTTGTTCAATGCCTCGCGGAAGATGCTTATACCGTCCGACTGGTTCAGAATCTCGGCTGCATTGTCGGTAGAGGGGTTGATAACCTGGGCAATAGAGTGAACGGTTCCGTTGTATGTGGCAATGTCGGGCTCAATGATTTCGGCATTGTTTATACCCACGTAGTAAACTCGCTCGTTGTTGACAATGTCGGTGTTGGTGAGGATTGTGCGGTAGCTCATAGATGTTTTGGGAAGGCTGAAGCCTGCGCTGAAATCTACGGTCTTGAACTCGTCCTCTATGACGTGGTTTCTTGCAATTTCGGTACATTTCTCTTCGGAAAGGTCGCTCACGTTGGGCGATGTAACTCCGGTCTCAATGATAGGATACAACTCGGGAGCAATGGCGTTATTCTCCACGCTGGTCTTGTAAATGTTGTACTGCTCCTGAACAAACTTCTCCACAGCATCATCGATGGGTGCAAAACAGGTGTATGCTCCATAGGTGGAGAGGGTTTTGAACAATGTTCCCTCTGATTTAACACCGATTGAAGCCTTTTTCAAAATATCCACAAAGTGGCTATACTTATCGGGGTTGTTCTCCAAGTGAGTGGCAATAACCTCTCCTTTGAATGTAAAGCGGTTGCTCTGGTCAACTTCCTCTTGGCAACCAATGAATGTGCCGCCCACGAACATAGTCAGTGAAAGAAGCACCCAAGTTTTCAAGTTTAATGAAATTGCTTTTTTCATATTGAGTTAGAATTAATTTATTATTCGCTTAATGTGTTTTCAATCAATGCGTTGTTTGCTTTTTAGCTATTTGTGCGTGCCCCATAAACGGCAGGGAGTGCGTTTGTGGGTACAAATCATTTTCAAATATAAGCGATTATTATTTACCAAACAAGAAATTTTGGTCAATTTTAATTATTTTTCTTTTTTGCCTCTACTTTTTCCTCATATTTTCAATATGGTTGCTTGTGGAATGCTTTCCTGTACGGTTTTCCGGCCGCCCGCGCCGCCGGTCTTGTAGCTCATTTTAGGTTAATTTAATAAAATGTTGTTAAAAAAAACGCAGCGCCATTCTGCGGTGCAAGAGGGCGCTGCGTTAAACGCTTAAAAGGGTAGTCTTGTTCTATTTGAGGAATACGAAATAGACGGCAAGCACCAGGAAGAGAACCGCCACAAAGTGGTTCCATTGCAGGCTCTCGCCCTTGAAGAGGATGGATACTATTATGCCGAAAACAAGGCACGAAATAGCCTCCTGTATCACCTTTAGTTGCACAAGCGAGAACGGGCCGCCGTTTATGTCGCTGCCTATGCGGTTGGCGGGTATTAAAAAGGTGTATTCAAGCAGTGCGATGCCCCAGCTTAATAATATAATTAGTATAAGCGGGGTGTTGGACGATATTAACTTCAAATCCTGTAGTTTGAGGTTGCCATACCAGGCGAGTGTCATAAAGCTGTTCGATATCACGAGCAGTGTGATGGTTAGGATGATTTTTGTCATTTGTATATTATTTTTACTGTTTATTTTCTACTTTTGGCGGTAGCAGGTCGGCTTGAATATTGCTCATTGCGCCCCAGATGTTGTAACGCGCTTCAGGGTTCAGCGAGTCGAGTCTGGCAAGCAGCTCCTTCATTTGCTTGCGGTTGCTGCTGTCCTCGTGCGGGCAGTTCTTTATTTGTGCGGGGAAGGCGCTGTTGCGGGCGTGTTCCTCCACGTCGCTCTCGTTCACAAGGCACAGCGGGCGTATCACCGTGATGGGGAATTTTTCCATCTTCATTGCCGGTGCCATTGCGCTGAATGCTCCCTGGAACGTTATGTTCATAAGCATTGTTTCTATGAAATCGTCCATATTGTGCCCCAATGCTATCTTGTTGCAGCCGCGCTCCTGTGCAAGCTCAAAGAGCGCTTTGCGGCGGTTCCACGAACAGAGGAAACAGGGCGATTTGCGCGTGTCGGTTTCGGCATTGAAACTTGTGGTTGCAAGGTGCAGCGTAACGCCTAAGCTGTCGCAGAAGCTTTGCAAAAAGGCTGTGTCGCTTTTGTAAGGAATATTTGACATAGAAACGTGCGCTGCTTCAATCTCAATGTGCGGGTGCAGTATGCGGCTGCGCTCGGCAAGCAGCTGCAGCATCGTGAGCGAGTCCTTGCCGCCGGAGAGGGCAACCAGTATCCTGTCGCCGTCGGCCAGCAGTGCATAATACTTTGTGGCTTTTGAAAAGCGCTTTTTTATGCGGTTGTATGTTTTTTGCTCTTCGGTGAATTTCGCCATTGCCTTTTACCTGTTTCGGGGTGCAAAGTTAGTCATTTGCTTCCACATATAGCCCGTTTATCGGGGAGAACTTTTCTTTTCCTGCTCCAAATGTTGCTTTTTATGCCGCAATTAGGTAAATTATTCTTAAAAAAATACATTTATAATTATTTGTGATTATATTTGCGTTTAGCATCGGTGTGCACCGTGTTAATTGTAAAAATATTGAAAATGAAATACAGCCTGTCCATAATACTGGTTGCGCTGCTCACGTTCAACGTGGCAACTGCGCAGAACAAGAATACCGCTCGCAAACTCTTTCTTGCAGGCGAATATGCCGAGGCAAAGCCTATGTTTGAAAAGCTGCTGCAGCGCAACCCGCGCAACGGCGAGCTCAATTACTGGTATGCCGTCTGCTGCTACGAAACAAAAGACACTGTGGATGTGAAGCCTATGCTGGAATTTGCCGCATCGCGCAAAATATCCAATGCCTACCGCTATCTTGGCGACCTGTGTGCCGACAGTGCGCGCTATGCCGCTGCCGCCGAGCACTACGAGGATTTCCTTGCCGTGTGCAAGGACGACTCGCTGCTGTCGCTTGTCAAAACCAAACTGAGCAATGTGAACCGTCTCGACCGTATGGTAAACACCACCGAGCGCGTGTGTGTGATAGACAGTTTTGTTGTGGACAAGGAGAGGTTCCTGTCGGTCTATAAGATGGGGCGCGATGTGGGGCTCCTCACCACCGTTGCTCAATTCTTTGACGAGGACGACGAGGATGGCGGCTACCTGGCCGAAACGGAGCGCGGCACCGACATATACTATGCTATGAAGAACGAGGGCGACAGCCTGCTCAAGCTCTATCACAGCAATAAGGTGGATGGTGAGTGGGGCAGGCCCGCACGCCTTGCCGGGCTCGATACGCAGGGCAACGATAACTACCCCTTTATGCTTGCCGACGGCCTCACGCTCTATTTTGCCAGCGATGGCGAGGGCTCCATAGGAGGCTATGATATTTTCATCACCCGTTACGACAGCGAGGACTCCCGCTTTCTGCGCCCCGATAACATAGGTATGCCCTTTAACTCACTTGCCAACGACTATATGCTGGCAATAAACGAGGTGGCCAACCTCGGCTGGTTTGCCAGCGACCGCTATCAGCCCGATGGCAAGGTGTGCGTATATGTGTTTGTGCCCAATGCCACAGCCAGCAAGTACGATGCCGAGAATATGCCCTACGAGCAGTTGATAGCCAGAGCGCACCTGCGTGGCATTGCTGCCACACAGGTGGATGACGACATTGTGCGCGAGGCCCGCCGCCAGCAGACGATTCTCTTTTACGAACAGCCCGACGAGCGCAGCAACGGCGATTTCCTCTTTGTCATTGACAATGCCACCGATTATACATCGCTTGCCGACTTCAAGAGCGCCAAGGCGCGCGAGATGTTCGTGAAATGGCAAAAGGATTGCGACCGTCACAGGAAGAACGAGGCTGCATTGAAGCAGAGGCGCGACGAATATGCCACTGCAACCACAGCGGCAAGGAACCGTATGGCAGGCGAGATACTTCGCCTTGAACGCCAGGTGGAGCAGGATGCGCAGCTGCTTGAATCGGCCGAGTACGAGATAAGAAGAATGGAGTTACAAACACTACACAGATAAAAGATTTATGGATATAGTTATTATTGCAATTTTGGTGCTTGTGGGCGTGTTGCTGCTTACCATTGAGGTCGCTCTCATCCCAGGTATAGGTGTCACGGGTGTTCTTGGCGCCCTCTCAATGATAGGCGCTGTTGCCTATGCCTTTAGTTTTATGCCGTTGGCGGGGTGGCTCACTCTGGCGATAGTTTCACTGGCCATTGTACTGCTCATCCTGTGGGCTGTTTATGGCAAGTCCATCGACAATGTGGCGCTTAAAAAGAATATCGATTCCACGGTGCAGAACCCCGATACCACCACGCTTTCCGTGGGTGACGAGGGTGTGGCCGTCACACGTCTTGCTCTTGTGGGCGAGGCCGATTTTGGCGGGCGTCTTGTCGAGGTTACATCGGCATCGGGCCTTTTAGAGGAGGGTACCAAGGTGTGTGTGACACGCATTGCAGGCGGCACCATATTTGTTAAAAGCAAAATTGCGGTTTAATGACATTTGTAATGAAATGGGCATAAACAAGGTAAAACATATATTGTTGCTTCTGCTCTTCTGCACCATAGCTGTTTCGGCATCTGCTCAAAAAAGTGTGGTGATTACCGGCACCATCGTCAGCGATGCCGAGGGGCCGCTTATTATGGCAAGCATCACCGAGCGCGACGATAAGAATCGCATTGTCACTGCCGAGGAAACTTATCACAACGGTAATTTTTCGATGGTGGTGAAAAACACCGATAACCGCCTGCAGGTATCGTATATCGGTCACAAAACGCAGACATTGCCCATCGGCTCCCGCAGGGTATTCAATATCGAGATGACCAAGAGTGCGGCACAGAGCGAAGATACTCTAACAAACCATAAAAAAACAACACAGGAAGAACAAATAACAAATTCTAATTTTTTATATTCTATGGACAGTACATTTTTAATTGCATTAGTAGCCATTGCGGTAGTGGTGGTGCTATCGGTGTTTTTTCATTATGTACCTTTTGTGCTGTGGCTTTCGGCCAAGGTGTCGGGTGTTCACATATCATTGGTGCAGTTGTTCCTTATGCGCATTCGTAACGTGCCGCCATATACCATTGTGCAGGCAATGATAGAGGCCCACAAGGCAGGCTTGGAGGATATTACCCGCGATGCGTTGGAGGCTCACTACCTTGCCGGTGGTCACGTGGAGAAGGTTGTTCACGCGCTTGTGTCGGCAGCCAAGGCCAATATCGAACTGACGTTCCAGATGGCCACAGCCATCGACCTTGCAGGCCGCGATGTGTTCGAGGCTGTGCAGATGTCGGTGAACCCCAAGGTTATCGACACTCCCCACGTTACAGCCGTAGCCAAGGATGGTATCCAGCTCATAGCCATTGCCCGTGTAACCGTGCGTGCCAACATCAAACGCCTTGTGGGTGGTGCCGGTGAGGACACCGTGCTTGCCCGTGTGGGCGAGGGTATAGTATCGTCTATCGGTTCGTCTGAGAACCACAAAGCGGTGCTCGAGAATCCCGATTCAATATCTAAACTTGTGCTCAAGAAGGGCCTCGATGCCGGTACTGCGTTCGAGATTCTATCAATCGACATTGCCGATATCGACATAGGTAAGAATATCGGTGCCGCATTGCAGATAGACCAGGCCAATGCCGACAAGAACATCGCCCAGGCCAAGGCTGAGGAGCGCCGCGCAATGGCCGTTGCTCTGGAGCAGGAGATGAAGGCCCGTGCACAGGAGGCCCGCGCACACGTTATCGAGGCCGAGGCCGAGGTTCCCAAGGCTATGGCCGAGGCTTTCCGCACAGGCAACTTGGGTATAATGGATTACTATCGTATGAAGAATATCCAGGCCGACACTGCAATGCGCGACAACATCGCTAAGGAGTGATAGACATAATATATAATATATACTGTTGAACAATTAAAGAGTGTTGATTATGAAGCGTTATTTTCCTCCTTCGGAACTGCTCATCGAGCCAAACGGGGCAGTTTATCATTTAGGAGTAAAACCCGAACAGTTGGCAGACAGAGTGATTCTTGTGGGCGATCCCGGGCGTGTTCCCTTAGTGGCATCCTATTTCGATAGCAGCGAGTGCGACATACAGCATCGCGAGTTCCGCACCATCACGGGTACCTACAAAGGCAAGCGCATCACGGTGGTATCCACCGGCATAGGGTGCGACAATGTGGATATTGTGGTGAACGAGCTCGATGCCCTTGCCAATATCGACTTTGAGACACGCTACGAAAAGGATACATTGCGCAGCCTGCAAATGGTGCGCATAGGCACCTGTGGAGGCCTGCAGCCCCACACTCCCGTGGGCACCTTCATCTGCTCGGCAAAATCGGTGGGCTTCGATGGCTTGCTCAATTTCTATGCAGGGCGCAACGAGGTGTGCGACCTGCAGTTCGAGCGCGCACTCTTGAACCACCTCGGCTGGTCGGGCAATATGTGCCAACCCGCCCCCTATGTGATAGATGCCGATGCCGAATTGGTGCAGCAGATAGGCGGCGAAGATATGGTGCGCGGTGTTACAATCGCCTGTGGCGGCTTCTTCGGCCCGCAGGGCCGTCGTCTGCGCGTGCCGTTGGCCGACCCTCATCAGAACGAAAAGATATGCTCCTTCGAGTACAAAGGGCACAGCATAACAAATTTCGAGATGGAGAGCTCGGCACTTGCAGGCTTGGCAGCCCTTATGGGGCACAAGGCAGTCACCGTCTGCCTTGTGATAGCCAACCGCCTGGCACAAAAGGCCAATGTAGATTACAACGAGAAGATGCGCGAGCTCATACAAACCGTGCTCGACAGAATCTGATACCGCTTTCATAAAAAGGCTGTGCGGGCACACTGCGCAGCCTTTTTTGCATACACAAATAAACACAACCTTTTTATATGGCTTCTTATATGAAAGATACAATATGCGCACTGGCAACCCCGCAGGGTGGCGCAATAAATGTGATAAGAGTCTCGGGCCCCGCAGCCATAAACATTGTAGATAAGATATTCACGCCCCGCAAGGGAGCACCGCTCGCAGCAAGAAAAAGCCACACCGTGGCCTATGGCGACATCTGCACCACACCCGGTGAGGTGCTCGACGAGGTGCTCGTGACCATAATGCGTGCCCCGCACAGTTACACAGGCGAAGAGAGCGTGGAGATAAGCTGCCACGCATCGCCCTACATCACCCGCCAACTGCTGCTTGCCCTCTTTGAGCACGGAGCACGCCAGGCAGATGCAGGCGAGTTCACAATGCGCGCCTTCCTGAATGGTAAGATGGACCTCAGCCGTGCTGAGGCAGTGGCCGACCTCATAGCATCCAACTCGCGCGCAGCGCACCGCCTTGCAATGAACCAACTGAAAGGTGGCTTCAGCAAGCAATTGTCCATCCTGCGCGACAAACTCCTCGAACTCACCTCGCTAATGGAACTTGAGCTCGACTTCAGCGAAGAAGACGTGGAATTTGCCGACCGCACACGCCTGCTTGCCCTCTGCAACGAAATAGAAGAGGTAATGAGCCGCCTGGCACAATCCTTCAGCATAGGCAATGCCGTGAAGAACGGCGTGCCCGTGGCAATAGTGGGGGAGACCAACACCGGAAAAAGCACCCTGCTCAACGCACTGCTGCACGAAGACCGCGCCATAGTGAGCGACATACAAGGCACCACGCGCGACACCATCGAAGGACTTATGACAATAAGCGGCACAGCCTTCCGCTTCATCGACACCGCAGGCCTGCGCGACACATACGACGTAGTGGAACGTATGGGCATAGAGCGCACCCTCGACCAACTATCCAAATCATACATTGCCCTCTGGCTCATCGACCCCACCCAAGAACCCGCCGCCATAGAAGAACTTGCCAAACGCCTGCTGCCAATGTGCCGTGGCAAGCACGTAGCCGTGCTCGTGAACAAGTGCGACATAGTAGATCCCATAGCCCTCTCGCGCACAATGCAACACGCCCACACACTGATGCAGAAACACGGCGAAGGCGCCCTGTGGAACCCCGCCGATATGTGGGCAATATCCGCCCGCTTGGCAACCAACCTCGACCGCCTCGAAGAGTTCCTCGTGCGCTCTGCCGCCCTCCCCAACATATCGGCCCACGATGTGGTTGTAACCAATGCCCGCCACTACGAAGCACTGCAGCGCGCCCTTGCCCACATACAGGAGGTGAAGCAAGGCCTTGTCTCCGGCCTCAGCGGCGACCTCGTTAGCGAAAACCTGCGCGCCGCCATCCGCTGCCTCTCCGAAATAGTGGGCGAAGTATCGTGCGAACAAGTACTTGGCTCGATATTCGCAAATTTTTGCATCGGAAAGTAAGTAGTTTATTATCAAATATTTAAATCAATCATAAATGATTAATATAGCACTCTTTACGGGTGCTATATTTGTTTGTGCAAGCATCGTTGTTAATCGTTGCTAAGCCTTTTTACGCCTGTTTTTGTACCTCCTGTGTACCTCGCCACTAAAAGCAGCACTTTGTGCTTGGCGAGGTG
>JAFXGV010000064.1 GCA_017536765.1 Bacteroidaceae bacterium | reverse complement strand
GGTTGTTGATTTTTATCATACTTTTGCAAACAAATAATTTACAACTTTCAAAATATTACAACTATGTCAGAAATTGAAGCAAGAGTAAAAGAGATTATTGTAGAGAAATTTGGTGTATCAGAGTCTGAGGTTACTTCTGAGGCTAACTTTACAAACGATTTGAGCGCTGACTCACTCGACAGAGTAGAGCTTATCATGGAGATTGAGGATGAGTTCGGTATCTCTATCCCCGAGGAGCAGGCTGAGAAAATAGCAACAGTAGGTGATGCTGTTAAGTATGTAGAGGAGAAGGTTGCCGAGAAGTAATCAACCCTCCCTCTTACTTTCACTCTTAACTATCCTATAATGAAGCTTAGAAGAGTTGTTGTAACAGGTCTTGGTGTCGTTTCGCCATTGGGCAATACAGTTCCCGAAGTTTGGGAAAATGCCGTAAATGGAGTGAGTGGCGCAGGACCTATTACTCATTTTGATAGCTATCTGTTCAAAACACAATTTGCCTGTGAGGTGAAGAATTTCGACCCCACACTGTATATGGACCGCCGCGAGGCACGCAAGGTTGATACCGTTACACAGTACAGCGTGGCTTCGGCCGTTCAGGCAATTACAGATAGCGGACTTGATTTTGAGAAGATGGATAGTAACCGTGCCGGAGTGGTCTTTGGTGTGGGAATTGGTGGTATTGGCGCATTGGAGGATGAGATTCGTGCATACGTGCAGAACTCCGATAATGGCCCCCGTTTCTCACCTTTCCTCATAACCAAGATGATTGCCGATATTTCGGCCGGTATCATATCTATCAGATATGGTCTTAAGGGCCCCAACTTTGTGACAACCGCAGCTTGTGCATCCTCTTCGAATGCGCTCATCGATGCATTTGACCAGATACGTCTGAACCGCGCCGATGTTATTGTGGCCGGTGGCGCCGAAGCTCCCATCTGCTTCACTGCTGTGGGTGCTTTCAATGCAATGCACGCGCTCTCAACCCGTAACGACGATCCCAAAGGTGCTTCACGCCCCTTCAGCAAGAGCCGCGACGGTTTCGTTATGGCCGAGGGTTCGGCTTGCCTGATACTCGAGGAGTATGAGCACGCAGTGGCACGTGGTGCAAAGATATATGCCGAGATTGTGGGCTCGGGCCTTACAGCCGATGCTTATCACATAACAGCTCCCCATCCCGATGGCGATGGCGCTATGCGTGTGATGAAGAATGCAATAGAGGAGGCCGGCATAGCTCCCGCCGATGTCGATTACATCAACGTTCACGGCACATCGACATATGCCGGTGACATTGCGGAGTTGAAGGCTATAAAAACTCTCTTTGGCGAGCACGCCTATAAACTGAACATAAGCTCAACAAAATCAATGACAGGCCATCTGCTTGGTGCTGCCGGAGCCATTGAGGCTATGCTCACTGTGCTGGCAATAAAGAACGGTATAGTTCCCCCCACAATCAATCACGAGGAGGGCGACGAGGATCCCGAGATTGACTATGCACTGAACTTTACCTTTAACAAGGCGCAAAAGAGAGATATTAAGGTTGCCATCTCCAATACGTTTGGTTTTGGCGGTCATAATGCATCAATTGCTTTTAAGAAAGTTGAAGGCTAAAAAGGTTTTTAAGAAAATTATAGATAAGATAAGGCTCCTGTCCCGCAAGGACAGGGAGTCTTATCTTTTGTTGTATTCCATACTGGGTTTTGTGCCTGGCAGCCTCAAACCATACAAGATGGCTATGACGCACAGCTCGTCAACATCGGGAAAGTTAGGATGTAATGAGCGCCTGGAGTTTTTGGGCGATGCTGTTTTGAGTTCTGTGACAGCCGATTTCCTTTACTCGCGTTTCAGGCGCGAGCGCGAGGGGTTCCTCTCCAAATCGCGCAGTAATCTTGTCTGCCGCGAAAGGCTCAACGAACTTGCGGTGGAGATTGGCCTCGACCGTCTTGTGCACGAATATGGTGCTGTGAACCAGCACAACAATTACATCTACGGCAATGCCTTAGAGGCGTTCATAGGTGCCATATACATAGATAAGGGATATAAGCATTGCCGCACATTCCTGCTCGAAAGGGTGTTCTCCCGTCTTGATAACATAGAGTCGGTGGTACGCAGCGACAAGAATTACAAGAGCCGCCTTATCGAGTGGTCGCAAAAACAGCATCGCGAGGTCTCTTTTGTGGTGCTGAGCGAGGAGCAGCGCGCCGACGGCGCCTTCTTCGTTTCGGAGGTTTTAGTGGATGGCGAGCCTTATGGCCGCGGTGAGGGCTTTTCAAAACGCGAAAGCCAGCAGAATGCGGCACGTATTGCTATTGAAAGGATTGGCTGATTCTCTCTAAATTATTCCTTGAAACATCTTTTTATCAACCTATTCATAGGCTTTTCGAAATAATTGTATGACAGGTAGCTTATGGCGGTTATCGCCGACAGGGCGATGGCTGCTGCCGCAATCGGAGGTAATGTTTCTATGTGGCTGTCTATGGCTGTTATCACAAGCAATTGTATCAGGTATATGCCATAGCTTATCTCGCCGCCTGTTATAAGCAGTTTGGCTTTAAGTGCTTTGGATAGTATTCCTCTTTGCAAAGCGAATGTGAGTATTATGGCCGCCATCGGTGCCCAATAGTAGAATGAGTATCTATATGCTTTGGGAATATCCTCGGCATATATGTAGAATACCGCAAACAGCAATACTGCGGATATTTCCATAAGGCTTGCTGCGCACCGGCTGATATCTATCTCCTTTATTCTTTGGTATGCGTGCCACAGGAACACTCCCACAACAAAATCGGGGAGTCGTGTTATGGGGTTGGTGTACCATACTCCCTTTATGTATTGCTCGGGTGTGAATGTGCTACCTACTGCAGCAACTGCAACCGCCGTTACTGCTATAATGGCAAGTTTCTTGGGGCTTCTTGCAATGGGCAGTGCCATTGGGAATAGTATGTAGAACAGCTGTTCGCAGCACAGGCTCCAGGCGGGCGCATTAAGAGCAAAAAAGAAATCGGAACGTGGTATGTATGCGTTGGTCAGTGTGGCCGATGTAAAAAGATGTGCCCACGATAGCGGCTGCGTTGCTACGAATGTGCCGCCAATGAATATGGCTGCCACGAGCGTGAGCAGATGCAACGGGTAGATGCGTGCAATGCGCGCCACCCAAAACCTCTTTCTACTGCAGCTGCCATCGGTGAGCTTTGCGGTGTAGTTGTGGGCTATTATGAAACCGCTGAGAATAAAAAAGAAACTCACCCCCACATATCCCTCTTTAAGTATATGCCCCGAAAAGGCTGCCTCGTTTATCATACATAGATGCGAGGCAAATACCATCAAGGCAAATATAAGCCTGAGCGATGTGAGGGTGTCTATCATAAGCGGTTTATCTTGTTGCTTGCATTGTTACGGCTGCACTCAGCCTGTCGCCACCCATAGGCGGGGTGTCCTTGCGCAGCGATATCTCTATACCCTCGATTGCATTGAACCGCTCAAAGAGTGCTGCCATTATTCTGTGGCACACATTCTCCAATAGCTTTGAGGGGGTGCTCATCTCGCTCTTTATAACCTCATATACGTCGGCATAGCTTACGGTGCCTTCAATGGCATCGGTAGTGGCGCAGCTATAGTCGTTCAGCTGCAGCTTGGCATCCATCGTGAACCAGGCCCCGACGGATGTTTCCTGTTCCAGCACTCCGTGCCTTGCATATAGGTGGATGTTCTGCAATTCTATGGTGTAGCTTGTTATCTTCATCTTGTTTAAAGCACAAAGCCTGCCTGTATTGCAAGGCAGGCTTTGTGGGAAATATATATAGTGTAGTACAAAAAACTTGTTATCCGCACTTTGAGTATCCGCAAGAGGGGCAATGCAGGCAGCCCTCTTCGAAAATCAACTGATTCTTGCAGTTGGGGCATTTCTCGGCCGATGCGGCACCGTCGGCAATGTAGCGTTTTAGGGCTCTCTCTACACCGTTCTTCCAGGTGTTGATGTTGTCGGAGCCAAGCTCGAGCGATGAAATGAGCTTTATCACCTGCTCTATGGGCATCTTGTAGCGCAGCACGCCCGAGATGAGTTTTGCATAATTCCAGAACTCGGGGTTGAAACGTTCCGACAATCCTTCGATTGTGGTTTTGTAGCCAATCTTGTTCTCGAACTGGAAGTCGTAGCGCTTGCTGCCGTCTTCATTTATGTGCTTGATGATGATACCGTGGGTTACGTTCTTGGGCAAGGGTATACCATCTTCGTCATCCTGCTGGCCGGTGAAAATCTCGTATGGGTGGCCGTTGAGCAGGCCGATGAAGGCTACCCATTTCTCTTTGTTGTTCTGGAAACGTACCACGTCGGCCTCCAGCACTATTGGGCGCACCTCGGTTATTGTGGGTTTCATCTCCTCGGCCTTGTTTTCCTTTTTGCTGTCGGTAGATACAAGCACGCCGGCACGTGAACCATCGCGGTAAACGGTGCATCCCTTGCAACCGCACTTCCAGGCTGTTATGTAGAGCTCGTTTACGAGTTTCTCATCTACGTTGTTGGGCAGGTTGATGGTTACGCTTATCGAGTGGTCAACCCATTTCTGTATGCGGCCCTGCATCTCCACCTTGGCCACCCAGTCTATGTCGTTTGATGTTGCCTTGGCGTAGGGTGAGCGTGCCACAATGTTGTCTATCTCCACTTGTGAGTAGCGTTTGGTGGTATCTATGCCATTCTTCTTCATCCACTCCACGAACTTGTGGTGATATACTATGTACTCCTCGAATGTGTCGCCGTTCTCGTCGGTAAAATCAACGTGTACCTCGGGGTCGTTGGGGTTTACCTTGCGGCGGCGTTTGTAAACGGGCATAAATACGGGCTCTATACCCGATGTGGTCTGTGTCATTATGCTCACTGTGCCGGTGGGGGCAATTGTGAGGCAGGCAATGTTGCGGCGACCATACTTTTTCATATCCTCGTATAGCTGGGGATCGGCCTCGCGCAGGCGGTTGATGAAGGGGTTGTTCTCCTCGCGTTTGTAGTCGAATACCTCGAACGCACCACGCTCCTTTGCCATATTCACCGATGAACCATAGGCTGCAAGTGCCACCAACTTGTGCACCTCAACCGAGAAATCGATGGCTTCGGGGCTGCCGTAACGCAGGCCCATTGCTGCAAGCATATCGCCCTCGGCTGTGATGCCCACGCCTGTGCGGCGGCCCATACTGCTCTTGCGGTAAATCTTCTGCCACAGCTTTCTTTCGGCCTCCTTCACCTCCTCTATCTCGGGGTCGCTCTCTATCTTTGCCTGTATGGCTTCAATCTTCTCTAACTCAAGGTCGATGATGTCGTCCATCATACGTATGGCCTTCTTGGTGTGCTCACGCAACAGGTCGAAGTCGAAACTTGCCTCTGCTGTGAAGGGATTCTTTACGTATGAGAACAGGTTGATTGCTATCAGGCGGCAAGAGTCATAGGGGCAGAGGGGAATTTCGCCACAGGGGTTGGTCGATACGGTCTTGAAACCGAGGTCGGCATAGCAGTCGGGGATAGACTCGCGCTCGATGGTATCCCAGAAGAGCACGCCGGGCTCTGCCGACTTCCACGCGTTGTGGATAATCTTCTTCCATATCTCGCCTGCATTTACCTCCTTGGAGAAGAGGGGTTCGTTTGAGTCTATGGGGTATTTCTGCAAATAGGGTTTGTTCTCGGTTACAGCCTGCATAAATTCATCGTCGATCTTCACCGATACGTTGGCACCTGTCACCTTGCCCTCGGTCATCTTGGCATCGATGAAGGCCTCTGCATCGGGGTGCTTTATGGAAACGCTGAGCATAAGTGCGCCGCGACGACCATCCTGCGCAACCTCGCGTGTGGAGTTCGAGTAACGCTCCATAAAGGGAACAAGGCCTGTAGATGTGAGTGCCGAGTTCTTTACGGGTGAGCCTTTGGGGCGTATGTGTGAAAGGTCGTGTCCTACACCGCCACGACGCTTCATCAACTGCACCTGCTCCTCGTCTATGCGTATGATACCGCCGTAAGAGTCGGCCTTTCCGTCGATGCCTATCACAAAGCAGTTCGACAGCGATGCTATCTGAAAATCGTTGCCGATACCTGTCATAGGGCTGCCCGAGGGTACAATGTACTTGAACTTGTCGAGCAGGTCGAATATCTCCTGTGCCGACATTGGGTTCTCGTACTTCTTTTCGATGCGTGCCACCTCGTTGGCTATACGCCAATGCATATCCTCGGGCGATTTCTCGTAAATGGTGCCGAAGGAGTCTTTAACGGCATATTTGTTTACCCAAACTCTTGCTGCGAGTTCGTCGCCGTTGAAATAGTCGAGCGAAGCTTTGAACGCTTCGTCATAGGTGTAGGTTTGCTTTTTCACTTTGGTCAGTTATTTTTTTTGTTGAATTATTTGCGGCTCTATTTTTTAGCAAGCACAAATTTATGTTGAATTTGTGTAATAACCAATTATTTTTATTTTTAGTTTTCAACAGGTTGTAAAGTTTTCCGAAAGATTGGCTAATGTCTTGAAAATCAATGTAAACATTTTTCTAATAAGGAGAAAAGTTTTCCAAAAAGAAATCTTGTCTGCGCTTTTGCGCCGCGCCGGCGTTGCTTTTAGAGTATTTGTGTGCTCTCAACGGGTTTTTGTTTTTGACAGCCTTGCCGGTGTTAAGATTTTCTTTAAGTGGAATTGTATTGCTGTGTTTTGTGGCAAAAAAAATCCGCAGCGTAAACTGCGGATTAAATATAGTTAGATAAAAATTTCCGTTATGCACTCTGCAAAGACAAATCAATCTCGTTGAGTTCGCTGCGGAACTGTTTGTCGGTTTCGGCAAGGTTGGTGATTGTTTTGCAGGCGTGTACCACGGTGGCGTGGTCTCTGTTGCCAATGTATTTGCCAATCTTGGATGTGGACATATCGAGATGTTTTTTCGACAGGAACATTGCAACCTGGCGCACCAATACAACTTCTCTCTTGCGCGAACGGGTGTTAATGCTCTCTACCTCAACGCCATAGTAGCTCGCGACCTTGCTTATGATATCGTCGATGGTTATCGCGCGTTTTTCGTAGTCGCTCACGTTACCTGTTATCTTGCGTGCAAGTGCAATGTCTATGTCGGCATTGTTGATGGTGGAGTGTGCCATTATTGACACAATTATACCTTCGAGGTCGCGAATGCTTGCATTCACGTGCTCTGCAATGTATGTTATAACCTCTTCGGGGAATTTAAGACCATCTCTGCGTATCTTGTTTCTGAGGATGTTCTTGCGCAGTTCAAGGTCGGGCTTTTCTATTTCGGCAGTCATACCCCATTTGAAACGTGTGATGAGGCGCTCTTCCATTCCCTGCAACTGGGCAGGTGTGCGGTCCGATGTCATAATCAACTGCTTGCCGTTAAGGTGCAAGTGGTTGAATATGTGGAAGAAAGCGTGCTGTGTCTTTTCGAGCCCGGCAAATTCCTGAATATCGTCTATTATGAGAACGTCGATGCTTTGATAGAATCTCATAAAGTCGTTGAACTTCTTTTGCAGAATAGAATCGGTGTATTGTACCTGGAACAGGTGTGCCGAAACATATAATACGCGTAGTTCGGGGTGCAACTCCTTTATTTTGCAACCGATGGCGTTGATCAGGTGGGTTTTACCCACACCCGAAGGGCCATAGATGAACAAAGGGTTGAATGCTCTGCCCGGTGTGTTTGCTACACTCACGGCCACTGAACGCGAAAGGCGGTTGCTCACTCCCTCTACAAAGTTGTCGAATGTGTAGCGGTTTATGAGCATAGAGTCGAGCTCCTGCACAGCATCTTGCGCTGCTTTGGGGGCACTGTTGCCCGAGTTCCCATTTTGTGCTCCACGACCACCTGTGTAGCTGTCTGCGCCAACCTCAACGCTCAAGTTGTTGTCCTTGTCGGTGAGTATGCTGTACATAAGCTTTGTGCCATTGCCCATCACTCTGAAGAGTGTTGAGCGTAGCAAACCTACATAATTCTCCTCGAGGTGCTCACATACGTAATTACTCTTCACCTGAATAGTCAGGGTAGAGTCCTCGTACTTGATTGCCTTAATGTCGGCAAACCAAGTGGCGAATGTCGCTTCGGAAACGATGTCGCGAATGATATCGAGACACTTGTTCCATTTTGCTGTCAGTTGTGAGTTCATCGATTATTGTAGTTTATCTGTTTTTTGAAGATTCAAACAACCACCGGTTTTTTGTATAAACTCGATGGTTGCAAGGAGAGAAATCTTCTCGCCTGCTTGGCGATGATGACAAAATGTCTGTCTCTCCGTAATCTTTCTTTATGCAAATATCATAAAAGAAAAATGAAAAAACAAACGCAAAAAAGAGGCTGTTTTTTTGGTATTTATAACATACTGAAAAACAGGGTGTTATAAATGGGGTTTCTCTTAAAGATGTAATAGTGCTAAAAATTTTTAGTCTATTGATATTCAATATGTTATCGCCGTAAATTTTTATTACATTTTTTCTTATGCTGCGTAAAATGTTCTTTTTTAGGGGTGTTGAAAAAGAATTTTGCTAAATGTTGTAGCAGCCTCCACATATACGTTGTTTAATTAGATTCATTCTATATAATGCTGAAAATTTTTTTATTTCCCAAATATTTCTTGTTCCAAAAATGGCTAACAAATAATGCTCCGTTTTCTTGCTTTTTTGGGTATTGTAGTTTAGGGCTTTTGCTCCATATATATTAGATAGGCTGCTAATTTTTAGCAGCCTATCTAATACAATTGTTGCGTGTGAATAATGTTATGTCAGCTCCAGGTTGAGCCCCTTGCGCAGTTTCTCTATTGCAGGGTTCTTTTCGCGCAAAATTTCGTACTGTTTGGTGCGGTCATAAACGTGCCTTTGTACGGCCACCTTGTTTATCTCAATCTTCATTTTCATAATGGCGCCACCGAGAAAACGGCTCATTCCCGTGGCGATTTTTGCTGCTTGTTCCTCAAATATTTGCGCAACTAACTGGTTATCTACACGTATGGTGTAGTTGTTGCCTTCGCCCTTTTCAGGGATGATTATTTTCATCCTTTCGGTCAGTGCGCGCTCGCTCTCTGGGAGTTCAAGAGCAAACGATGTCCAGGCCTGCACCAAAGCCTCGCCTGTTACTCCCGCAGGCTTGTTTTCAGTGGTACTTTCTTGTGCAGAGGGCTGCTGCGCAACTGCTGCATCGGCCTGTGCGGGTTGCTCGTTTTCGATGTTTGTTCTTGCTCTGCGGAACATACCACCCAAACCGCCATTTGCCTGCTCGCTCCTTTTCAGGGTGTCGGGCCGGCCTTGTATGGGGGCTCTGCGCTCCGGCGTGGGCTGCTCTTTTGGCTTGTCTGCCGCCGGGGCAGCAGGTTGTTGCTGTGGTGTTATGGTAGCAGCAGGTGCGCTTTGCGCCTCTGCTCTATTGGGCTGTGCCTTTGTTTGCGGTTGATCTGTTTTGTTGAATATGGGTTTTAGCATCTTGGGGCCACGCCCCCCATCCTCACTGTCGTCGTTTGTGGTGAGCTGCGACAATTGTATGAGTGTCAGCTCCACCAGCAGTCGCTTGTTGCGGCTGGTGCGGTAGTTGAGCTCGCAGTTGTTGCATAGCTTTATTGCACGGAACAACATTTTGGGGGTGCACTTAGCTGCTTGGCTCACATACCTTTTGCGCAACTCGTCACTGCCTTCAAAAAGCGGTGCGGTTATGGGATCGCCGTTTACAAGCAGGTCGCGCATATGCGCTGCCACTCCCTCAATGAATATGCTGCCCTCGAAGCCTTTGCTCAAAATCTCGTTAAAGAGCAGAAGGGCTTGCGAGGTTTTTGCCTCCAGGATGTAGTCGGTAAGTTTGAAGTAGTACTCATAGTCGAGCACGTTAAGGCTCTCTATCACTTTTGAATAGCTGAGGCAGCCCTGTGTGAAGCTGACCATCTGGTCGAAAAGCGATAATGCATCACGCATACATCCGTCCGATTTCTGGGCTATGATGCGCAGGGCCTCGAACTCGCTCTCTATTCCCTCCTTTTCCGCTATGCTTTGCAGGTGTGCTATGATGTCGGCCGTGTCTATGCGGCTGAAATCATAAATCTGGCAACGCGACAGTATAGTGGGGATGATTTTATGCTTTTCGGTGGTGGCAAGAATGAATATTGCGTGTGCGGGCGGCTCCTCCAATGTCTTGAGGAATGCATTGAAGGCTGCCTGCGACAGCATATGCACCTCGTCTATGATGTATACCTTGTATTTTCCTATCTGCGGTGGTATGCGCACTTGCTCGTTGAGTGAGCGGATATCTTCCACCGAGTTGTTGCTGGCGGCATCGAGCTCATAGATGGAGAACGAGCGCTGTTCGTTAAAAGAACGGCACGATTCGCACTCGTTGCAAGGCTCGCCGCCTGCTATGGGGTTCAGGCAGTTTATCGTTTTTGCAAAGATTCGCGCACAAGTTGTTTTACCCACTCCTCGGGGGCCGCAGAACAGGTAAGCGTGTGCGAGCTTGCCGGTTTGTATGGCATTCTTCAGTGTTGTGGTAAGTGCCTTCTGCGCTACAACGGTCTCAAACGTGTCGGGGCGGTATTTTCGTGCAGATACTATGTAATTCTCCATCATTTCTTCTATTTGATAACTCAGCCATTAATCGTTACTGCAAAAATAAGGTAAACTGCGAGTTATACAAAATAAAAAAAGAGCAAAAATAGGAAAGATTCACCCGTCAATGATAAAAATAATCTATCTTTGCAATCCGGAGTTTGCGAAAATAGGCTGCACTCGCGGTAAACATTTAAAGTAAACTTTACTGTTAGCTCGCTGGCACTATCTATGCAATCTGCGATTGCATAGATAGGCTGCGTTTGCAGTAAATAATAAATATTAGGTATATGAACGATAGTATAGCAGCATTCTTTAGTTGGGTTAAGAACAATAAGTATTGGTTTGTTACCATAGCATTTCTTCTTATTATCATATTTTTTGACGAGAATAATTTAATAAGGCATATTCAGAATCAGCGCGAAATTGCCGTGCTCAAGTCCGAAATTGAGGTACTCAAGGAGGAGCTCGAGGAGCTTTCTCACAAATCGGCCGAGCTGCACAAGGATATTGAAATTATGGAGAAAGTGGCTCGCGAGAAGTATGGTATGCACAAGGAGGGGGAAGAGGTTTTTATAGTTGAGGATTGATGTAATAAGAATTTCGGCTTATGAAAATGGTATCTATTATAAATATGTTATCCTGGGTGGCACTGCTTTGTGGAGCGGTGGGGCGTATGTCTTATCCTTGCGAGTCTGCCTGGGTGTTTCTTGTTGCGGCATTGTTGCTCACCATTACTCAGTTTTTTCTTCGTGTGCGTGGTGGTAACGCAGTGCTCAAGCGCCTGGTTGTCCAGCAGATGATTTCGGGCTGCGTGCTCGTTGGTGCGGGTGTACTTATGTTCACGCACACACGTAACGAGTGGATTGCCGTTATGTTTATAGGAACTCTATTGCAGTTGTATACCGCCTTCAGAATACCACAAGAGGTTGAGAAACAGGGGCTGAAGAAATAGCAAATTATTTTATAACAAAACAGGGGCAAGCCACAAACTTGCCCCTGTTTTGTGTTATATAAAAGTAAACTTCTTGTTACTTGTTTATAAAGTGAACGGTCTGGCTGTCATCACCCATATCCTCTGTTTTTACAGTGAGGCGGTCGGCGCTGATTGAGTAACGGTCGATAAGGATTTCCTTAACCTTGTTAGCACGGTTCAATGCCATTTTAGTGCTTGTTGAATATGTGTTACCAACAATGTCTATGCGAGAATCGGGGTTCTCGTTCAGCATCTTTGCCATATTGGAGATGTTAACCATCTGAAGCTCCTGGTTGAATGTCTCTTTGCCGTCGTGGAATACTACATAAGGAACCAACACCTTGTCCTTGTCGGCGGGGATAACCACCACCTGCTCTTGAGGAGAGCCCTTCTCCATCTGCTCTGTCTTTACGGCTGCAAGATAGTTGTTGAGTTCTGCGTATTGTCTTGCCGAGATTACGTGCACGGTCTTGAAACCCTGCTTGCCTATTTTCCATTTCAAACCAAGCTTTGCTGTGCAGATGTAATCGACCTCGCTACCTTCATTATCGTGTCCGTCAAAAGTAGCGCTGGTTGCTGTGGTACCCAGGTCGAGATTGATGCCAAGACGTTTGTTTATGTTGTATGTGGCAGATGCACCTACGCGGCCGGCAAACAGTGTGCGGTCTTCAATACCTTTTCTCTCAATGGTGGATATCGCCGATATACCTGCGTATATCTCTGCATTCCATCTTTTGAACTCTTGCTTGTCATTGGCAAATATGTTAGTGATATCTACCATAAAGTCGGCATTCAATGAGTAGTATTTGATATCCTGGTCATAACCGTTTGCGGTGTTCACACCCAATTTGTCCAAATACTCTTTGCGGGGGTCTGTGTCGTGGTTGGGGTAATTACCGCCGTTGTTGTCGTTCCAGCCACGCAGCCTGTTGCCCTCAACACCTATACGTACACCAAAAATGGGTGTGAACTGCTTGCCTGCGGCAAAAGAAAAGCCGGGCCTTACTCTGTCGCCGAATGAGAGTGCCGAATCGTCTTCACCAAACAGCATAGCTCCGCCAAAAGAACCTTGAACATACCAATTGTCGAAGAACGATGCTTTGTATCGTGTCTTGTAATCTACATTCACACTTTCGGTCTTTGTTGTTTTCTCAACGCGTTTCTGTTGTGCGTATGTCGAGAAACTAACAGCCAATAAAAGAGATAATATTACAAACTTTTTCATTTTATTCCTATTTTATAATTCTTATTATTTCTCAACAATAGTCATCACTACAACACGGTTCCAACGGAAATCCTCGTCATATACGCGCTCGGTATCACCCTTGGCATTTGTCTCTATGCGATTCTCGGCAATGCCACACTCCTCAATGAGGTATTTCTTTACAGAATCTACACGCTTTTGGCTCAAACGCATATTGTACTCGGGGTATGCGGTCTCCTTATCGGCATAACCGGTAAGCATAACCTTTGCATCTTTGTTGTTCTTAAGGTACTCGGCAAATTTCTTGATAAGAGGCTTCTGGCTCTTCTCGATATATGATTTGTCGATGAAGAATCGTACAACGAAAGGCGCGATAACCTCTTTTGCGGGTGCCTTAACCTCTTTCAAACGTTTGGGCTGGGCGATGTATGTGTCCTCGTAGAGAACGGAGTTTTCCAAATTCTCTTTGTTGGGATCGCCGCCAAAGTGGTAGCTCAAACCAACGGTGGCAACAGCAAGGAAGTCAAGCTTTTTGTATGAGCCACCTTTCTCGCCGCCTATAACGCCATCGAACGATTCGTTCAAGAAATCGGCCTGCAAGTCACCCATAATAGACCATCTTTTGCTAATCTTGTAGTCTATTTGTGTACCGGTTATCAAACCGAATGTAACGTTGTGGTGGAAACCCTGTCTTTTGAGCGAATAAATGATTGAGGGACCTGCATAGAACTGTACGCCCCATTTGCTGTCCTTGTTGAACCATTTTACAGCATCGGTTGTTGCTGCCAATTTGAAATCCATATATGTGAATCTTCTGCGGAACCAGGTAAGGCCATCTTTTACTATCATATATTGGCTGGCTCCTGCGGGATAGGCCGAGGGCGGCAAATTCAAGCTCTTGCCGTAGATGGCGCCTGCCAGATAGTAACCGGCCACTTTACCAACGCCCAACTCTCCTCTAAGACCAAAGTATTTGTTGAACCAATGGCCTACAGTAACCTGCATTCTGGCTCTTCTGCGGTCGAACAGATTGTTTACCTTGTTGTTTCCTTCTGCGTTAATGGCATTTACACCAAGACCGAATGATACAAACCAACTTTTTTCGTTGAGAGCAGCGTCGTCTGCCACAATAAGTTCGTCTGATTTTCCTAATACGGCAGCAAGGTCGCCGAGACGCGATTCGCGGATTGAATCCGTTTTAATAACCTGCGCCTTGGCACCACTTGAAACAAGTATAAATGCTGTGGCTGCAAGCAGCGTCTTGAAAAAACTAAAATTGTTCATTTTGCTAAAAAAAATTATGTATTTTGTTGTATATTCCTATATCGTGGCAAAGATATAATATTTTTTATATTTGCCGAAATATAAATTAATTAATTTCAATTCTTTTTAAGACTTTTGCTCAAAAGGTCTGCTTTTTATCTTAATTTTATGACATCGCCCACTTTTATTCCTCTTTCGGCTATTTGCCTGTTTCTTTCGTAGAGTTTTTCCATTTTTATGCCATACTTTTGTGAAATAGAGTGCAGGCTTTCGCCCTGCTGAACCACGTGCGCGGGGTACTCTTTGCCGCTCTTGCTTCTTTTCTTTTCTATGTATATTATATCCCCGGCCTTTATGTTGTAGTCGGCATATAAGTCGTTATATTTTATCAGTTTGCGGCGCGATACCCCTACTTCCTTACTCAACGATTTGAAGGTGTCGCCCGTGTTGCCTATTACATAGAGCAGGTCGTTGCCCTTGTATATGGTTCTTGCGCTCTGTTTTTCGTATGTTTCAAAAGCCACAGGGCTGCTCTTTTTTACATCCTTCATTGTGAAGTGGTCGTAACGATGCAACTCATATCGTTCTATGAGGCTTATCAGCTTGCTCGGGTAGGCCTTGTCCTCGGCATATCCGGCCTTTTTCAGCCCCTTTGCCCACCCCTCGTAGTCGTCGCGGTCGAGTTTGAACAAGAAGGCATATCTTTGGCGGTTTACAAGGAACTTGGAGTGGTCCTCGTAGGAATCCCTTACGCTCTCGTATTTTCTGAAATAGCACAGGCGGCCGTTGTCCATCGACGATGTGCGCTTTCCTTTCCAACTTTTGTCGGCCTTTATGCCAAAGTGGTTGTTGGATGTGCGCGACAACTTGCTTTTGCCTGCCCCCGATTCTAGCAGGCCCTGTGCAAGCGTTATGCTGGCAGGTATATTGTGCCTCTCCATCTGCTCCACGGCAATGGGGTAGTATGTGAGCACATATCTTTCGTAGTCGTCGCGTGCCTGCGACAGGTTTTTCGCCGCCGGGGCCTTTGTTCTGTTCTTGCTTGTGAAACACCCTGTGAGGGTTATAAGCGCAAGCAACATTAAAAAGTGTATTCTATTCATAAAAATTTATTTGGCCTACAAAATAAAGGAATAAATTGATTTTACGCAACAATTTAGTTATCTTCGCACTATTCTACAGATTATTTTGTTATACATAAAAGAGATTTGTAGATATAATGGATTAACGTACTGCTGCGGCAGTATATAAATTAAAGGAGGTTTGCTTATGAAAGAGATGGTATTGCAGACAAAAGTTGTGGTTTGTGCATATGAGGAGTTGATGCCCGAGGACAAGGAGGTAGTGGATGCAGCCCGTGCTGCCACAGCCAACAGCTATGCGGTATATTCAAAATTCAATGTAGGCGCAGCCGTGCGTCTTGAGGGCGGTGTTATTGTAAAGGGCAGTAACCAGGAAAATGCGGCCTATCCATCGGGGCTTTGTGCCGAGCGTACAACGCTCTTTTGGGCCAATTCGCAATACCCCGACAGGGCGGTGCTCACCCTTGCAATAGCGGCACGCACCGAAAATGGCGAGTTGGCAATGCCTATTCCGCCTTGCGGGGCCTGCCGTCAGGTAATTTTAGAAACAGAAAAACGATACAACAGAACTATTAGGATAATTCTTTATGGCACAAGAGAGTGCTATGTGGTGGAGGATGGTATAAAGGCCCTCCTGCCCCTCACTTTCGATGCCTCTTTCCTTGACGAATGAAAAAGATACTTTTTGTGTGCCACGGGAACATATGCCGTTCCCCGATGGCCGAGTTTATTATGAAAAACATAGCGGATGAGGCCGGTGTGGCAGGTCGGTTGCATATAGAATCGGCTGCCACAAGCAGCGAGGAGATTGGCAATGCAGTCTATCCGCCGGCAGTGCGTGAGCTTGCCCGCCACGGAATATCGTGTGACGGCAAGCTTGCCCGCCGCATCACGCAGGCCGATTTTGCGGCATACGATATGATTATCGTTATGGAGGATTATAACATAAGGAATATGCGCTCCCTGCCTGTCGATTGCGGCAAGGTGTGGAAACTGCTCGACTTTGCATCTTGCCACGAGACGGGCAATGCATCTCCGCTTTCGGGTGCCGACATTTCCGATCCCTGGTATCACGGCGATTTCTCCACCACCTACAAGGAGATAGAGAGCGGTTGCCGCGGGTTACTCACTTATCTCGGTTTTTGACTATGCAGCAGCCTGCCACTCCCACCGATGACAGGGTGATTATGGGCATAGACCCCGGTACCAACCTTATGGGATATGCCTTCATAGGCGTGAACGGTAACCGTGCGCGCCTCATAGCTATGGGCGTGATAGACCTACGCAAGTGCCACGACAGCTATATAAAGTTAGGCGAGATATTCACCCGCGTGCAGGGGCTCATAAATTCTTTTCTGCCCGATGAACTTGCCATTGAGGCCCCCTTCTTTGGCAAGAATGTGCAGAGTATGCTCAAGCTTGGCCGTGCGCAGGGTGTGGCCATTGCCGCCGCCATAAGTCGCGACGTGCCCATACACGAATATGCCCCGCTTAAAATAAAGATGGCCATAACGGGCAACGGTTCGGCCTCTAAACACCAGGTTGCCGAGATGCTACGCCGAATGCTCAATATCTCGAACGAGGATATGCCCCGTTTTATGGATGCCACCGATGCACTTGGAGCCGCCTTCTGCCACTATCTGCAGCGCAACAACCCTGTGCAGGGTGTAAAGTACAGCAGCTGGGCCGATTTCGCCCGTAAGAACAGTGACAAGATAAAGCAATAAGATATACAAAAGTAACGAGGTCTGCGGGCCTCGTTACTTTTGTTATTTGTACAGGTTGTATGTTGTGCGCAATACCTGGAACTCCGTGCGGCGGTTAAGCTGGTTGCATATCTCCTGTTGCTCTTCGTCTTCTAGGTTTTTTATGAAATCCTCGGTGAGCACATCGCCCTCTTTTAGGAAAGGAACCTTCTCGGTGAGCTTCTTGTGCACAATCTTCGGTTTCTCCTCGCCATATCCTTTGGCCGTGAGGCGCTCGGCCTCAATACCTCCTTTAATAAGGTAATTCACAACCGATTCGGCACGGGCCTGTGACAGGCGTATGTTGTACCCGTCACTGCCCTTGTAGTCGCAATGCGAGCTCAATTCTATTGTCACGTTGGGATTCAGATTCAGCAGTTTGATGAGTTCGTCGAGCGATGCCTCCGACTCTGCTGTCAGCGTTGCTTTGTCAAACTCATAGAAGATGTTGTCTATGAGCACGGGGCGTGTGATTGATGGCAGTGCAAAATCGCGCTGGTAGCGCACCGTGCCCTCTATGCTGTCGGTCGATAGCTCCTGCATTGTGTTCAAATAACCTTTACAGGTGCCCAGCAGCACGTAATCCACTCCGGGTGTCACGCGCACCGAATAGGAGCCATCCTTCATTACGCTTATGTTTGTGTTTGTGCCATCCTTGCCCACCATATGTATAATGGCATTGGGCAGTTCGTAACCATCTTTTTCATATACCCAGCCGTAAAGGGTGTGCACGGTTTCGGGCAGCAGGAACGAGTATATGTGGTCCCAGCCGCGTGCATCCCCCCTGTTCGACGAGAAATAGCCGCGGTACAGCCCGGGTGCGAATGTGATGCCGAAATCGTCGCCATTGGAGTTCATAGGTGCCATAAGGTTGCTCACGCTCCAGGTGCTGTCGTTCAGTTGCTTGGCGCTGTAGATGTCGAGGCCGCCCATACCGGGATAGCCGTCGGATGAAAAGAACAACTCGCCCTGCGGGCCGAAGGCGGGGAACTGCTCGTCGCCCTCGGTGTTTATGGCGCTGCCTAAATTCTCCACGATCTCCTGCATTGCCTTGCTCTCTCCTATATAATATCTCCAAAGGTCGAAACCGCCATAGCCGCCGGCCATATCGGATGTGAAGTAGAGCCACTCTCCGTCGGGCGATACTGCGGGGTGGGCAAACGAAGAGAGTGTGTCTTTCGATATCTCAACCTTTTTCACTCCGCTCCACGATGCATCGCTGCGGCTGCTGCTGTATATTGCCGCGTAGCGCGGATGTTGGTTGTCGGTTACACAGCGGGTGAAATACATCGTTTTGCCGTCGGGGGTGAAGGCGCAGGCACCATCCTCGTGCTCGCTGTTTATCTCACTCTCTATAACCTCGGTCTTTTGCCACTTGCCCTTGTCGTCGCGGCGCGTGAGGAATATGTCGGCGCTTTTTTGTCCTGTTATGCCGCTCAAATCCTCGCCTTTTGCCTCCTTGCGGGTTGATGTGATTACTATCATAGTGGTGTCGTCACCCACATACATTGGGCAGTAGTCGCTGCGCTGCCCGTTCAGCTCCTTTGCTTTTTTTACAATATAGCGGTTGGGGTTCTTCTTCCACTCGAGCGACTGTCTGGCGGCCTGCAGGCCCACAATGGCAAGATTGTCGTTGCCGTTGAGCTTCAGGTACTCCTCGTAGTTCTTTACGGCATCCTTGTAGTCGCCCTTTTCCACCTGGGCATCGGCAAGGTGGCGCAGCGCAAGCGAGTCGGGGTATTTGTAGCGCACGGCATTCATATATGCTCCCACGGCACGCACCGCATTGTTGCTCTTGCGGTAGCACTCTCCCAATTTCCACGCAACCACGGCGCGTTTCTTTTTGTCCTTTGCGGGAATCTTGCGATAGGCTTTCTTGTATTGCTTTGCAGCCTCGTAATATTCGTTCACGGCTGCATACTGGTCGCCTTTTCGTATTGCCTTTTCGCTGCCGCACGATATTGTTGCAAATATCGCAAGGAGCAGTATGCTATATGATATTATTATTCTCATCCTGTTATTATCTCGTGTGATTTAATAACTCATTTTTTGCCCGAATATTATATAAGGTTCCCTTTTGTTAATCATTTTTAGCGAGGTTGCCCATTGTGCTGTTGTCGCTGAGCACCTCTTTTACCACATTGTTGAGCATTACCTTGAGTTCGTCTATGAAGGTTTTTGCCTCGTACTGCCGTTTCTCGATGTCGCGCAGTTTCTTCTCCCACTGTCCTGTGAGTTCGGCGCTCTTAAGCAGTTCGTTCTTTATTATGCCTATGAGCTCTATGCCGGTGGGGGTGGCGGCTATGTTCTTCTTCTCACGCCTCATATATCCGCGTTTGAAAAGGGTTTCTATGATGTTGGCGCGTGTGGATGGGCGGCCTATGCCGTTCTCCTTCATAGCATCGCGCAACTCCTCGTTGTCAACCAGTTTGCCCGCGGTTTCCATTGCGCGCAGCAGGGTGGCCTCGGTGTAGGGCTTTGGAGCGGTGGTCCACTTTTCGGCAAGGTCGGGTGTGTGCGGCCCGCTCTCACCCTTCGTGAAATGGGGAAGAATCTTCTCTTTTTCCTCCTTTTCATCGGCTGTTTCACCTGCAAAAATCACCCTCCACCCGGGTTCGGTTATCTCCTTGCCTGTGGTTTTGAATGGTACGCCGTTGCTCTCGCCCTGTACGGTGGTTGTGCGGAATTTGCAGTCGGGGTAGAATACCGCAATAAAGTGCTTCGCTATGAGGTCATATACCTTTTTCTCCAGGTCGGTGAGCCCCTGCGGATATACCCCTGTGGGTGTGATGGCGTGGTGGTCGGTCACCTTCTTATTGTCGAATACCTTTTTCGATTTCAGCAGCGGCCCTGCTGCAAGCGGCGCTGTCAGTTGTTGGTAGTCGCGCAGCCCTTTGAGTATGGCAGGGCATTTGGGGTAAATATCGTCGCTCAGGTAAGTGGTATCTACGCGGGGGTATGTGGTTATCTTTTTTTCGTAGAGCGACTGTATGGTTTGCAAGGTAACCTCGGCACTTAACCCGAACTTCTTGTTGCAATCTACCTGCAACGATGTGAGGTCGTAGAGGCGCGGCGGCAGTTCGGTGCCGTTCTTGGCTGTCACGTCGGTTACGGTGAACGGGGCATCGGATATCTTTTTCAATGCCTCCTGTGCCTCCTCAATGCTTTCGAACCTGCCTTTGGCGGCGCTGAAGGTGGTGTTGCGGTAGGTGGTCTTCAGCTCCCAATACTGTTTGGGAACGAAATTTACAATTTCGAAATGGCGTTTCACCACAAGAGCAAGGGTAGGTGTCTGCACGCGCCCGATGGATAACACCTGGCGGTTCTTTCCATACTTGAGCGTGTATAGCCGTGTGGCGTTCATTCCTAAAAGCCAGTCGCCTATGGCGCGCGAAAGTCCTGCTTCGTAGAGCGGCTGGTACTCGCTCTGGTCCTTTAGGGTGCCGAACCCTTCGCGTATAGCCTCGTCGGTGAGCGACGACACCCACAAACGCTTCACGGGGCATTTGGCTTGCGCCTTTTGGATTACCCAGCGCTGTATGAGCTCACCCTCCTGGCCGGCATCGCCGCAGTTTATTATACCATCGGCGGCCTGCATAAGTTTCTCAATAACGGCGAACTGCCTCTCTATTCCTTTGTCGTTTATGAGCTTTATTCCAAAGCGCGGAGGCACCATAGGCAGGCTGCCGAGGCTCCAACGTTGCCACATAGGGGTATAGTCGCCCGGCTCTTTGAGCGTGCAAAGATGTCCGAATGTCCAGGTTACCTGATACCCGTTGCCCTCGTAGAATCCCTCGTGCCTGTTCTTTGCGCCCAATACATCGGCTATCTCTTTGGCAACGGAGGGCTTCTCCGCAATACATACAATCATATTGTGCGGTTTATTCTACATCAAGCAGTATGTTCATAAGTTCGCAAGCTGCCTTTGCCACGCTTGTTCCGGGGCCGAAGATGCCTGCAACGCCTGCACGATAGAGGAAATCGTAGTCCTGTGCAGGGATAACGCCGCCTGCAAACACCAGGATATCCTCACGCCCTAACTTCGCAAGCTCCTCAATGAGCTGCGGCACAAGTGTTTTGTGGCCTGCGGCAAGCGATGACACACCCACCGCGTGAACATCGTTCTCCACAGCCTGCTTGGCAACCTCGGCGGGTGTTTGGAAAAGCATTCCCATATCCACGTCGAAGCCGCAGTCGGCATAGCCCGTTGCCACCACCTTGGCGCCGCGGTCGTGGCCGTCCTGGCCCATTTTGGCTATCATCACACGGGGGCGACGGCCCTCTCTCTTTGCAAACTCCTCGGTGAGGCGGCAAGCCTCCTTGAAGCTTGCATCGTCTTTGCTCTCTGCTGAATACACTCCTGAAATTGTTCTTATGATTGCTTTGTAACGCCCTGCGACAGCCTCGCAAGCGTCTGAAATCTCTCCCAATGTGGCACGCAAGCCGGCTGCCTCCACTGCAGCCTCCAGCAGGTTGCCCTTGCCGCTCTTTGCACACTCGGTAATCTTGTCGAGGGCGGCTTTCACTGCTGCCTCGTCGCGATTCTTGCGGTTGCGCTCGATGGCTGCAAGCTGCTCCTCGCGCACTGCGGTGTTGTCAATCTCCAAAATGTCGATGGGCTCCTCCTCGTCGAGGCAATATGCGTTTGTGCCCACAATAATCTGCTTGCCGCTATCAATGCGTGCCTGTGTGCGTGCAGCAGCCTCCTCAATGCGCATCTTGGGAATGCCTGTCTCAATGGCCTTTGCCATACCGCCAAGCTCCTCAATCTCCTGAATGAGTTTCCAAGCCTTCTCGGCAATCTCCTTTGTAAGGCTCTCCACATAGTATGAACCTCCCCAAGGATCGATTACGCGGCAGATGTTTGTCTCCTCTTGCAGGTAAATCTGTGTGTTGCGGGCAATACGTGCCGAAAAGTCGGTGGGCAGGGCTATAGCCTCGTCGAGCGCATTTGTGTGCAGCGACTGGGTGTGTCCCATTGCCGCGCTCATAGCCTCTATGACTGTGCGGCCCACGTTGTTGAAGGGGTCCTGCTCGGTGAGCGACCAGCCCGATGTCTGGCAGTGTGTGCGCAGTGCCATAGACTTGGGGTTCTTGGGGTTGAACTGCTTTATAATCTTGGCCCACAGCATACGTGCCGCGCGCATTTTGGCAATCTCCATGAATGGGTTCATACCTATGCCCCAGAAGAACGACAGGCGGGGTGCAAAAGCATCGATGTCAATGCCGGCGTTCACACCTGCACGCACATACTCCAATCCGTCGGCAAGGGTGTATGCCAACTCAATGTCGGCCGATGCGCCGGCCTCCTGCATATGGTAGCCCGAAATTGATATTGAGTTGAATTTGGGCATCTTCTGCGATGTGTATGCGAAAATGTCGCTTATTATGCGCATTGAGAATGCAGGCGGGTATATATAGGTGTTGCGCACCATAAACTCTTTGAGGATGTCGTTCTGTATGGTGCCGGCCATCTCCTCGAGCTTTGCACCCTGCTCAAGTGCGGCGTTTATGTAGAACGCGAGCACGGGCAGTACGGCACCGTTCATAGTCATTGATACCGACATCTTGTTCAATGGAATTCCATCGAACAGCTGCTCCATATTCTCCATACAGCATATTGACACACCGGCTTTTCCCACGTCGCCCACCACGCGCTCGTTATCGGGGTTGTATCCGCGGTGTGTGGGCAGGTCGAATGCCACCGAGAGGCCCTTCTGGCCCGATGCAAGGTTGCGGCGGTAGAAGGCGTTGCTCTCTTCGGCGGTGGAAAAGCCTGCATACTGCCTTATTGTCCACGGGCGGAATGTATACATCATAGAGTAGGGGCCGCGCAGGAATGGGGGCAAGCCTGCCGCGTAGTCCAGGTGCTCCATCTCTTTGAGGTCATCGGCTGTGTAAACCGGTTTTACGTTTATGTGTTCGGCTGTTTCCCACACTTCGTTGTTTGCGGCGGGGGCTGTTGTTGAGGCTGTGCAGCCTGCAAATATATCTATGTTGCTGAAATCTCTTCTCATAGTTCATTCTTGTTAAATACCCAACTTGGCGTTAAGAGCCTTCAAGGTCTCCAATACGTTTACTCTCACGTGAATAAAGTTGTCGATGCCGGCAGCTTTCAGCTCCTCGCTGCAGGCGGGAGCGCCTGCCACAATGAATATCGCTTTATCCTTTACAGCCTCGTAGGCGGGGATTGCATACTGCGCATACTCATCGTCGCTCGAACAGATAACCACAATGTCGGCCTCTGCTTCCAAGGCTGCTTTTGCGCCCTCCTCGACGCTCTTGAAACCAAGATTGTCGATAACCTCGTAGCCTGCCGCTGCAAGGAAATTGCAAGAGAACTGTGCTCTTGCCTGCCTCATTGCAAGGTTGCCTATTGTGAGCATAAACGCTTTGGGGCGGCGGCCGCTTGCCTCGGTTGCAAGGCGCAGCTGCTCAAACTCCTCGCCCAGGCGGGTGGCTTTGAGCCCGCCGCAAGAGTGTGAGTGCCCGCCACAGGCACATCTCTCCTCCATAGGTGTTTTACCCTCCGATGTCTCGCTGAAGTTGGGGTACTGGTTGGTGCCAAGCAGTATCTCCTTGCGGCGTGCAAGAGCGGTGCGGCGGTCGTCGCCTGTCTTTTCCATTATCTCCTGTATCTTGCCGCTTCTTACCATAGCCTGGAAGCCGTCGTTCTCTTCACTCTCCAGGAATATTCTCCAAGCCTCTTTTGCTATTGAGGCAGTGAGGCTCTCCACGTAGTACGAGCCGCCTGCGGGGTCGGCCACGGCATCTATGTGGCTCTCGTGCTTGAGAATGAGCTGCTGGTTCTTGGCTATTCTCACGGCAAAGTCGGTGGGTGTTTCATATACCGAGTCGTATGGCCTCACGGTGATTGAATCCACTCCTGCAATGGCCGCGCTCATAGCCTCGGTCTGTGTGCGCAGCATATTCACGTATGAGTCGAACAGGGTGAGGTTGAACGATGTGGTTTCGGCGTGAACAGCCATCTTGCAGCTCTCTTTGCAGGGGGTGTATTGCTCGGCAATCTTGGCCCACAGCATACGCGCCGCGCGGAATTTTGCAATCTCCATAAAGAAATTGCTCAATATTCCCATATTGAACTTTATGCTGCGTGCAGCCACATCGGCGGGTACACCGGCCTCGGTGACAGCCTGCATATAGTCGTTGCCCCAAGCAAGGGCATAACCAAGTTCCTGTGTTATGTATGCGCCGCTGTTGCACAGCTTTGCGCTGTTCACGGCAAGGCAACGGAACTGCGGCAGCTCCTGTACAGCCTCAATGATGGCTTTTGCCGTTTGTGCGTAATCCTCTAT
Organism: Bacteroidaceae bacterium; assembly: GCA_017536765.1. GTDB lineage: Bacteria > Bacteroidota > Bacteroidia > Bacteroidales > Bacteroidaceae > HGM04593. The sequence continues at coordinate 16,612 of JAFXGV010000064.1, read as the reverse complement.
GGCCACTCCCTTGCACAGCTCCTTGCCTATGGGATCGTAGTTGAGCGAGCCGCGCACGTTGGCAAGGTTGAACCCTTGTGCTTTGCAGTGGGCAACAAAGTGGGTGGCGAAATCGGCGGTGCGCTTGAGGCATACGTCGAAGTTCAGCTCCACCGCCTCGGCATCTATGCCTGCAAGCAACTGCTCCACAAATTCGGCCGACACCATCTTGCCCTTTACTTTGAAGCCAATGGATGTAACGCCCTCCTTAATGAGCTTGTGCGCTTTTTCGTTAGCCTCGGCGGGGTTGTCGGTGGTTAGTTCGGTTCTTATGAGCCATTTGTTGTCGGCCTTGCAGCCGCGTATGTAGGGGAACTCCCCGGGCAATGCATTGGCAATGCCCTCTGTTATATCTTCTTTGCGGTAGAACGGGTTCACGTTGAATCCCTCGCTTGTTCTCCATATCATCTTCTTGTCGTAGTCGGCACCCTTGAGGTCCTCTACAATCTTTTCTTTCCAGCTCTCTGCGGTAACAGGCGAGAATTCACTAAATAGTTTCTCTTTTTCCTTTTCCATATTATTGAGTTTTGCGAAATGAATATTCCTTGTTTTCAAAAGTTCGAAACACAAAGTTATAAATATATTTTAGAAGAACGCGCATTATTGTAAAAAATAAACTTTAACTTTGCAGCGCTGAATTCATAAAAATATCGCTTTTAATATATCACAGCTATGCAAATGGTTAAGAAAAACATCTGTTTTATTGTTGCCGTACTGTTTTCTGTATTGGCAACAGCACAGTCGCAGTACTACTCCTCAATCGATGGTGTGAAGGGCGGTGCCGCGTTGAAAAACGCACTTTATGAACTTATAAAGGTACACGAGCGCATAAGTTATGGCAGTGGTGCAGCCGCCACCTGGGGCGCATTCTATTCAACCGACCGCAACCCGGCCAACAACCAGGTGTACGATATGTATTCGGCCGAGGTTCGCTATTTTGGCGACAAGGGCGATGCTATAGGCGGTATGAATATAGAGCATAGTGTTGCAAAGAGTTGGTGGGGTGGTACCAAAAACGATGCCTATTGCGACCTGCATCACTTGAACCCGTCGGACCAGAATGCCAATAACCGCAAAGGTAACTTTCCTATGGCCGAGTTGGAGTCGGAAACTTGGAACAACGGTGTCACATATGTGGGCAAGGCTACCATAAACGGCAGTAGCGTGAGTGCTTTTGAGCCTTGCGACGAATATAAAGGCGATTTCGCACGCACATTTATGTATATGTTCACCTGCTACCAGAACCTCACATATGAATATACCTGGATGAACTACGAAAACAGCGCATATCCCACTCTAAAGCCCTGGGCTGTGGAGCTGCTGCTCAAATGGAACAAGCAGGACCCGGTGAGCCGGAAGGAGATAAACCGCAACAATGCCGTGTATGAGATACAGGGCAACCGCAACCCATACATCGATTACCCGCAGCTTGCAGAATATGTGTGGGGTGACTCGGTTGATTACACCTTCAACCTCGATGGCGCAATAACAGGTGGCGGCGATACCCCTGCGGTAGATACTGATGCCACCGTTCATATTATGGAGACGTTATCTTCCGATTTCGGGCAGTTTACCACGGTTGAGGTCGCAGGCACCTACCCCTGGACCATAAAATATGGTGCGGCCTACGTTACCTCTTATGTGTCGAATGTGAACAATGATGCAGAGAGCTGGCTTGTGTCTGCCCCCATCGATTTCTCAAAGGCAGGCGAGGCTGTCATTTCTTTCGATTATGTGACACGCTACAACAAAAGCGGCAAGGTGGCCGAGCGTAACCAACTGCTCATAAGCGACAACTACAGCGGCGACGTAACCGCGGCATCGTGGACGGCCATTGATTTTGCCATAGCAGAAAACACAAGCGACTGGACATTTACCTCAACGGGCGATGTTGCCATACCCGCGGAATTCCTTGGCAAGAATGGTGTGACCGTGGCATTCAAGTATGTGGGAACAGCCGAGAAGGCCGGCACCTGGGAGGTGAAGAACGTAGTGCTCACATCAAAGGAGGGCGAGAATACCGGCGGTGACGACAATACAGGTGGCGATAACACAGGCGATGATACAGGTACAGGCGGTACCGAGGGCAACAATGGTAACTATCCCTTCGACAAATTCACACTTGTAACCGACGCGGCATCGCTCACAGCGGGCGACTCCGTAATAATTGCCTATAACGACATTGTGATGGGTGCGCAGTCGGGTAAATATCGAGCAAGAATCGAAGGTGCGGTAATAGAGTCGAATGCCATTGCATCATACCCTGAGGGTACACAAATTCTCGTTCTCGAGGAGGGTACCAAAGAGGGCACATTCGCTTTAGTGGCCGATGGTCTCTATTTGGCAGCAGCATCGAGCAGTAGCAACAACCTGTATTCGAACCAGACTATAAGCGACGATGCCTGCTGGCTCATATCGGTAGCTGCCGATGGCGCGGCAGTTATTACAGCACAGGGCTCGTTTACACACAATATATTGCAGTACAATACATCGTCGCCACGTTTCTCCTGCTACACTGGAACACAGAAGTCGGTAACCATATATGCAAAATCGCCTGTGAGCACCACGTCGGTTGAGGATGTTGTGGTTGAGGCCGCAACGGCGGTTGATGTATATACCTTGCAGGGCGTGAAGGTGCGTGTCGCTGTCAGCCCCTCTTCGGCGCTCGAAGGGCTGCCCGGTGGTTTTTACATTGTTTCGGGTAAGAAAGTATATAAGAAATAATTAAATATATATACAAAAAGATGTCGGTTCCGCTTGGGGCCGACATCTTTTTGTATATAAATACCTTATTTTACTTTAAGTTCGTCGAGCAGGTATTGGGCGTGCCCTAAACGGTCGACTATAAAAAGAACGTAGCGTATATCCACCGATATATTGCGGCAGATAGAGGGGTCGAACTCAATGTCGCTCATTGTGGAGCGCCATGTGCGGTCGAAGTTTATGCCCACAAGCTCACCCTTGCCGTTTATTACGGGCGAGCCCGAGTTGCCGCCCGATGTGTGGTTCGATGCAAGGAAGCATACCGGCACCGTGGGGCGGCCGTTCTTCTCTATGCTCCAGCGGCCATAGTCCTTGTTCTTGTATATGTCGCGCAATGCCTGTGGTATGTCGTAATCGTAAATCTCGGGGTTCTCCTTCGCTATCACTCCGTCGAGTGTCGACAGGTGTGTGTGATACTCGCCGTCGGCATTCTCGTAGCCGCATATGGTGCCGTATGCCACACGCAGTGTGAAGTTTGCATCGGGGTAGAAGGCTCTCTCTTTGTCCCACTCGCGCAGAGCCTGCATATATGTGGTGTACCATTTTTCAATGGCGGGCACATTGCTTATATTGCGGTAGGTATATGCTCTGTTTTGTTTTACTATCTCGTCGAAAATCCCCTCGAAGGCAAGCATAGGATCGGCAAGCAGTTCGTCGTTGCTTAATGTATCGTTGCCCAAAATCTTTGTGTTGTTGTAGAGGCTGTCAATGTACTCCTTTATGCCGTCGCGGCTGTTTATTTCATCGGTCAATACCTGCGGGATGCTCTCTTTGGGCATTCGTGCCATAAACTCGGCGAGCATCCGGCGGGCGATGGTGCGGTCAATCTCCTTGTTGTAGTCTATGAGCAGTTTGCGGCGGTAGGCAAGTTGCTCTTCGGCAGTTGCCGATGTGGCCTGTCGCAGTTTGCGTGCTATGCCGTATGCCTCTATGGCACCCACCGATTCATTGAAGAGCTCGCGTACAAAGTAGCCTTTTGTGTTGCTTGCATATGCGGCGCGCATAGAGTCGAGCAGGGTTGAATATTCGGGTTTGGTGGCTGCCCACGCTGCAAAGCGGGCTTCGTAGCGCTGCTTTTTCTCTATTGTGCCCAGGCGTTCCAGCCCCAAACTCTCGCCCTGCCATTTTTTCCAGCTGTTGGCTATGTTGGCGTGCTTGGCGGCATATGCTATGCGCACGGCAACATCCTTGCTTTGTGCCTCGCTGATTGTTTCGAGGCGTTGTGTGCGCATGGCTATCTTCATTGGGTTCGATACGTTGGCAACATACTCCACGGCATCGGATATAACATACTCCTGTGTGTTGCCGGGGAAGCCGTATATCATAGTGAAATCGCCCTCCTGCACTCCATCGGTGCATATCTTGAAATGGCGTTTGGGGCGGTAGGGGACATTCTCCTTGCTATAATCGGCAGGTTGGTTGTCGCTGCCTGCATATACGCGGAAGATTGAAAAATCGCCTGTGTGGCGTGGCCATATCCAGTTGTCGGTGTCGCCGCCGAACTTGCCGATAGACGAGGGTGGTGCACCCACAAGGCGCACATCGCGGTAGGTCTGATAAACGTACATTACAAATTGGTTGCCGTAGTAGAGGCTTTCTATCGAAGCACGGTAGCCCTCGCCCTTTGTGGCCTCGGCTATTATATCCTCACGTTTTTCGCCTGCTGCAAGGCGCTCGGTTACATCCTCCATTCCCACGAGCAGGCTCACGGTGAGCCCGGGAACGGGTAGCTCCTCGACCATCGATTGTGCCCAGTAACCATTGGTGAGGTAGTCGTGCTCCACCGACGACAGTTTCTGTATTGAGCTGTAGCCGCAATGGTGGTTGGTGAGCAGCAATCCCTGTTCCGACACGAATTCGCCTGTGCAACCGCCGCCGAACTGCACTACGGCATCCTTTAGCGATGCTTTGTCGGCCGAGTATATGTCATCTGCCTTTAGTTTGAAGCCCATCTTGCGCATCTCCTTAATGCGCTCCTTGATGTGGTTGGGCAACCACATACCTTCGTCGGCGAATGTGGTGGCAATGACAAAGCCGGCCATTGCGCATAGCAAGAGTCTTTTAATCATAATGTGTATAGTGTGTTTGTTTATGCAAGTTCAATTACCTCAACGTCTTTGAAACTGCCGTTGTCTATGGTGAATTTGACGAGTGTGCGCACCTGCTGCCACCCCTGCTTGCCTGCCGCCCCGGGGTTTATGTGCAGGCAACCGATGAGCTTGTCGTACATCACTTTGAGGATATGTGAGTGCCCCGAAATGAATAGCTGTGGCCGCTCCTTGTATATTGTGTTGCGTATCGATGCGTCGTAGTGGCCGGGGTAGCCGCCTATGTGCTTCATAAGCACGTTGCACCCCTCAATGCTGAACCTTGCCACCTCGGAGAAACGGAAACGCACCTCGGGCCCGTCGATGTTGCCGCACACAGCCCTCACGGGGCGGTGTGCCTCTAATTGCTCTATTATGCGCATTGAGCCTATGTCGCCGGCGTGCCATATCTCGTCACAATCGTTGAAATGGGTGAGGTAGCGGTCGTCCCACCAACTGTGGGTGTCGCTCAACAGCCCTATCCTCTTCATAGCCCGAAACGTGCGCGTATGAGATTGCAGATGTATTCGGCAGTGCCGTCGATACCCAAAATGGATGAATTTATGCAAAGGTCATACGATGCAGCCTCGCCCCAGCGGGTGGCGGCATAGTAGTCGTGGTATGAGCGGCGCTTCTTGTCGCCCTTCTCCATAAGCTCGCGTGCCTCCTCTTCGCCGGTTCTCTCCTTGCGGGCAATGCGGCGTACGCGGTCGTCGCTGTTGGCGGTAATGAATATGCTCATCATATTGGGCTGGTCGCGCAGCACATATTCGGCGCAACGGCCTATGATGATGCAGCTTTCACGTCGGGCAATGTTTCTTATCGCCTCGCTCTGTATCTGAAAAAGCTGGTCGCTCTCCATACAGCTGCCACCGCCTGTGAGGAAATTGGACAGCGAGCCGTGTATGCTGAAGAGACCGCTGAGGAAACTGTCCGACTCTCGCTCGTCGGCGCTTGCGAATACGCTGGCATCGAGCCCGCTCTCAATGGCGGCTGCCTCAAGCAACTTTTTGTCATATATGGGCAACAGCAGTTTTTCTCCTATTTTTTCGGCAATCTTTTTGCCTCCGCTGCCCAATTGGCGGCCTATGGTTATTACAATCTTTTCCATATTATGTGTTATTGGTTCTTTCTTATATGAGTTTTTTCTTGCTCCAGCTGTCGAACTGCACCTTCAGCATCACAATCGTGAGCACTGCAGCCACAAAATCGGATATGGGCATACTGTACCACACTCCATCTTCGCCGTAGAACAGCGGCAAGGCAAGCAGCAGGGGTATGAGAAAGAGCATCTGTCTTGTGAGTGATAGGAATATCGATTTCTTCACCATACCAATGCTTTGGAAGAAGTTGGTTGTCACCATTTGGAAACCAATGAGCGGCATCACAAGCGACATTATGCGCATTGCCTTTGCCGAACTTGCTATGAGGGCTGCATCGGTTGTGAATGCGCGTGCTATAATCTCGGGCATAAACTCGTTGAGTATGAAGCCTATTATCATCACCACGCTGGCGCATATGCAGGTGAGCTTCAGTGCTTCGGTCACTCGTTTGTACTGTTTGGCACCATAGTTGTAGCCCACAATGGGCTGCATACCCTGTGTGAGGCCCAGTACTATCATAACAAAGATGAACGCCACGCGGTTCGATATTCCGTATGCGGCAATGGATATGTCGCCGTCGGCGCTGTATGTGCGCAACCCCTTGTTCACTATTATAACCACAAGGCAGGCCGCGGCGTTAATGAAGAAGGGCGACATACCTATGCTCAAAATGGCCTTTACAACATCCTTTTTAAGCTTGTAGATGCCGCGTTGCAGGTGCAGCAGCTCGTTGGGGTTGCTCAGCAGGCGTATCTGCCATATGAGGGTGGTGCACTGTGCAATGATGGTGGCAAGTGCCGCTCCCCTTATTCCCCAATCGAACAGGTATATGAACGTGGGGGCAAGGATAATGTTGGCAATAACCGTTATTATGGTGGCTATCATAGCCTGGCGCGGGTGCCCCGATGCTCGCAGGGCAGCGTTTATTCCAAAATACAAATGGGTGACTATGTTGCCAAGCAGAATAACCTCCATAAAACTGCGGGCATATGGCAGGGTGGCCTCGCTTGCACCAAAGAAGAAGAGCACCTCGTCGAGGAAAAGCAGCGAAATGCCCGCAAACAGCGTTCCCACAATGAAGTTGAGCGTTACAATGTTGCCTAAAATGAGTTTTGCCGAATTGTAGTCTCTCTGCCCCAATTTCACCGACAACTGCGTGGCGCCACCCAGGCCCACCATAGCGCCAAAGGCTGCCGACAGGTTCATAAACGGGAATGTGGTGGCAAGGCCCGAAATGGCCAATGCACCCACACCCTGCCCAATGAATATGCTGTCTATCATATTGTAGAGCGATGCGGCTGTTTGCGCTATAATTGCGGGGATTGCATATTGTGTGAGCAGTTTGCTCACCTTTTCTGTTCCAAGCTCGGTGGGAACTTTTTTCTTTGTTGCCTCGTTCATAAATGTGTTAAAATGTCTATCTTTGCAAAGATAGAACAAGCGAGCGGAAAATGCGAAGTTTACTTCGGCATTTTACACAGCGAGCGCAGTCTATCTTCGCGATTCATCGCAAAGATAAAAAACTTGTTTTAATATTTTTGATATTTTTTACAAGTAAAATTAAATATTTTATGAATAACAGCTCAAAAAGTGTGCTTGTGGGAATGAGTGGCGGCATAGACAGCACTGCGGTGTGCAGTATGCTGCTTGCCGGGGGATATCGCGTGTGCGGCCTCACCCTTGTTACCTGCGATGCATCGCTCAAGGCGGCATCGGCTGCCGCCTGCCTTGCTGCCAAATTGGGAATAGAGCATCACGTTGCCGATATACGCGATGAATTCCGTCGCGCGGTGGTGCAGCCCTTTATCGATGCCTATTTGCAGGGCCTCACTCCCAACCCTTGCGTTAATTGCAACCCCGCAATAAAGTTCAAGGTGCTCGAGGAGTGGGCCGACCGCTTGGGCTGCACGTATATAGCCACGGGGCACTATGTGCAGCTGAAAACCATCGATGAAAAGGTCTATATTTGCGCAGGCAGCGACCACCGCAAAGACCAGAGCTATTTCCTGTGGCGCCTCACCCAGCAGCAGCTGTGCCGCGTGATATTTCCGCTTGGTGATTGGGAAAAGCCCTCTGTGCTTGCCTACCTTAAAGAGCACGGCCTTGAAAAGGCTGCCGAGGATGGCGAGAGTATGGAGGTGTGCTTCATCCCTGGCGATTACCGCGATTTCCTTCGTGCCAATGTGCCCGATATCGATGCAAAGTATGGCGGCGGTGCCTTTGTGGATAGCTGTGGCCGCGTGATAGGGCACCACGCGGGTTTCCCCTTCTACACGATAGGGCAGCGCAAGGGGCTTGGCATAGCGCTTGGTTATCCCGCCTATGTGATAAAGATAAACGCGGCGAAAAACACCGTGATGCTTGGCACCGAGGAGCAGTTGCAAACGGCATATATGCTCATTGAGGAGCCGTCGTGGGTGGGTGGTATGCCCACAGATAATATGCAGGTGCGTGTGCGTTACCGCGGTTGTCCCGTGCCTTGCGAGCCACCGGTTAAGGTGGCCGAGGGGTTGTGGCTGCTTCATCTGCTGGAAAACGTGTCGGCCGTTACGCCGGGGCAGTCGGCGGTCTTTTATAACGATAATATGATAGTCGGAGGTGCTTTTATTGCGTCGCAACGTGGTATAAACCAATGGATTAAAAATGATGAATGAGGAACCGTTAAGCCTGTTTGTCCTTAATAGTCTTGTGCGCGGCACGTTGGCGCAGAGCTTCCCCACGGCCTGTTGGGTGGTGGGCGAGTTGAGCGAGGTGCGCGAAACGGCAGCAGGGCATTGTTATATAGAACTTGTGGAGCGCGATGAGGCTGCCAATGAACCCGTGGCCAAGGCGCGTGGAACCATTTGGGCGCGCATATACTCGTTGCTCAAGCCATATTTCCTTGAGCAGACGGGTACTCCCTTTTCCGTGGGGCTCAAAGTGATGCTTAAGGTTTCTGTGGTTTTCCACGAACTGTATGGCTACTCGCTCGATGTGTGCGATATTGAGCCCTCCTTCACCATTGGTGAGGCGGCAAGGCTGCGCAAGACTGTTCTCGACCGCCTTGCACGTGAGGGCGTTCTCGAACTCAACAAGGAACTTCCCTTTCCTTTATTACCACAGCGAGTGGCTGTTATATCCTCTTCGTATGCCGCGGGTTATGGCGATTTTTGCGACCAACTTGTGCACAACCCCTATGGTTTTGTCTTTTATCCCGCACTTTTCCCTGCTCCTATGCAGGGGAGCAAGGTTGAGCAGGGGATTATAGCGGCATTAGACAAGATTGCTCAAAATATCGATTCGTGGGATTTGGTAGTTATTATTCGCGGTGGCGGTGCCACAAGCGACCTCTCTTGTTTCGATACATACGACCTTGCCAATAATTGTGCCCAGTTCCCCCTGCCTGTGGTCACAGGCATAGGTCATAGGCGCGATGTGTCGGTGCTCGATGCCGTGGCCCATACAAGTGTGAAAACACCCACTGCTGCTGCCGAACTTCTTATACACGCAATGGCAGCGCAGGCGGCTGCTATAGATGATGCCGGCAGGGCGATAGTTACTACCGTGCGCGATGCGCTGGGTGCACAAAAGATGCGGTTGAACACCTTGTTGCAGCGTTTACCGGTGTTCACGGCGCTATATTTTCAAAAGCAGGAACATAAACTCGCTTTGTACAAGCAGGCGTTAGATGCTGCATCGCCCTCGCGCGTGCTTGCAATGGGGTATAGTATCACCCGCGTGAACGGCAAGGCGGTGCATTCGCTTGCTGATGTGCCTGCGGGCACCCGTGTGGAAACTACCGTTGAGGGTGGCAGTTTCACAAGTGTTGTAGATGAAAACAAATAAAAATGAATATATGGAAAACAATAATATGACATATGCGCAGGCAATGGAGCGCCTCGAGGTTATAATGAACGATGTTCAGGGTGGCAAAATGGATATAGACCGCCTTGCCGATGTGCTGAAAGAGGCCGATGAAATCATTAAATTTTGCAAAGATAAGCTATACAAAGTAGATGAGGAGGTAAAGGCTGTTTTGCAGAATATGGCTGAGGAGTAAATTCGCTTGCCGTTATATGCAAGAGGCAGCTAAAAATCACTTTTTAGCTGCCTCTTGCTCGAATGGCATTGTATCATTCTACATATACTTTCTTGCCGTTGCGTATGTAAACGCCCTTTGCGGGCTCGCTCACATAGCGGCCGTTTAGGTCGTAATAGGCATCTTTCACACCGTGTAAGGCGTTGTCGCCATCGGCCTCAATATCTTCTATGCCGGTAAAGTCCATCTCCACGATGTTTGTAAAATTCTTCCAATAGTCGGCTGTCCGGTATGCTGCCGATGCACCGATGGGTACATAAAGAGTTACAGCTTCATATAATCCTCGGAATGTGGTGGAGTAAGCTGTTGCAGGAGTTGCCGATAAACAGTAAATCCCGGCAAGGTCGCTGCAAGCCTCAAAGGCCCATTCTCCAATTTGGGTTACGCCTGCGGGAATAGTTATGGATGTAATGCCTTTTATGCTGTTAAACGCGCCATTGTCGATGCAGATGGCATATTCGGGTATAACTGCACCTTGCCAACCGAATATCACACTATCGCCTTTCATAATTATGTTGTTGTTGTCGGGAATATTATAGACCTCATTGTCACTGTCCATAGTGATTTTTTGCAGATTAACATTCCACGTGAAAGCATAATATCCTATACTTGTTACACCTGCGGGGATATGTACCTCGTGCAGGTCGTTATATTGGAACGCATATTCTCCAATAGTTGTTACGCTGCCCGGAATTTCAATGCTTGTGATACCGCTGCAACTATGGAATATATATTCTTTAATAATTGTTACGCTGTTGCCTATTGTAACATTCTTGAGTGTGGCCACCTTATAAAAAGGAGAAAATCCACATTGATAGCTTGTGTTATACGATAAATTCCGCCCTAAATAGAGGGTTTCTAATGGACAATCGTAGAATAGGCCTTTGCCTATGGAATTATAGCTCAATGACAATGTGCTGTCTCCATCTTCAATGCGCAGCTCCCTTAATGCAGTGCAACCATCGAACGCATTGCCTCCAATGCTTGTTACGCTATTTGGTATAGTAATGTTAGTGAGTCCGGTGCAACCGCTGAACGCTTTGCCTCCAATGCTTGTTACGCCATTTGGTATAGTAATGTTAGTGAGTCCGGTGCAACCTACGAACGCATTTCGTCCAATGCTTGTTACGCTATTTGGTATAGTAATGTTCGTGAGTCCGGTGCAACCGCTGAACGCACTGCCTCCAATGCTTGTTACGCTATTTGGTATAGTAATGTTAGTGAGTCCGGTGCAACCATCGAACGCACTTTCTTCTATGCTTGTTACGCCATTGGGGATTGTTACGCTTGTGAGGCCGGTGTAATACGCGAACGCATAATTCTTAATTTCTGTAACACCATTAGGGATTACAAGTTCGGTTACTAATTCACCATTCAAATATAGATTTTTCGCATAAAAAAATGGATAATCTTCAAAATCTATTTTACACCAGGCTGCAAGGTCGCTTATATGTACAGCATTAAGGCTGCTGCAACCATAGAACGCACTTTCTTCTATGCTTGTTACGCCATTAGGGATTTCTATGCTTGTGAGTCCGGTGCAACCGCTGAATGCACGGTATCCAATGCTTGTTACGCTGCTTGGTATAGTAATGCTTGTGAGTCCGGTGCAATCCTCGAACGCATAGCCTTCAATGCTTGTTACGCCATTAGGGATTTCTATGCTTGTGAGACTACTGCAACCTCTGAACGCACTTTCTTCTATGCTTGTTACGCCATTTGGTATAGTAATGTTAGTGAGTCCGGTGCAACCGCTGAATGCACTGTATCTAATGCTTGTTACGCTGCTTGGTATAGTAATGCTTGTGAGTCCGGTGCAATTCTCGAACGCACGGCCTCCAATGCTTGTTACGCTATTTGGTATAGTAATGTTTGTGAGGACGGTGCAATACATAAACGCAGCAGAACCTATTGTAGTTACGCTATTTGGTATAGTAATGCTTGTGAGCCCGCAACCGCTGAACGCTCTTTCTCCAATGCTTATTACGCTATTTGGTATAGTAATGCTTGTGAGCTTGGTGCAACGGGCGAACGCATCAGATCCTATTGTAGTTACGCTGTAAGTGGTTTCATTGTAGGTAACGCTTGCGGGGATTGTAACGGCACCGCTGTATCTATTGAGAATATTAGGTCTGGGACCTGTGTAAGTTACCTCTACTGTTAAATTTGTGGCATCAGTGATGTTGTAAGCGATTCCGCCGGCTTCAAAATCTTTGGCGGTTGCAACTATGCTGCACAACAACAACAATGCCGTGAATAGTTGTTTTAAGTAAGTTTTTTTCATTGTAATTATCTATATGAAGTTAATGCTATTTTTACAAAATTTTCGTAAAAGTAATCAAGTGCTCTCAATTTACCTCCCTCGAAAAGTTAAATAGAGTTAAAATATTGGTTTCAAAGTTTTTTGGCTAAAAAGGGGTGGTTTCTTGGTATTTATGTTTATCTTTGCAAGACTGCAAGATGGGCTGCGATTGTGTGCCGTTTTGCACAATGAAAATATTGATAAAAGATATAAAATAACAAAATATGAAAGAACTTGATTGGTCAAACATTGGCTTCGGGTATAGAAAAACCGATTATAATGTTCGTTGTTACTATCGCAACGGTGCTTGGGGCGAAATGGAGATTTGCTCCGATGAATATATAAATATGCATATGGCGGCCACCTGCTTGCACTACGGTCAGGAGGCTTTTGAGGGCCTCAAGGCGTTCCGCGGCAAGGATGGCAAGGTGAGAATATTCCGTTTGGAAGCCAATGCCGAGCGTTTGCAGAACACTTGCGATGGCATTCTTATGCCGCAGGTGAGCGTGGAGATGTTCCGTGAAATGGTTACCAAGGTGGTGGAACTTAACAAGGATTATATTCCGCCCTATGAGAGTGGCGCGTCACTTTATATTCGTCCTTTGCTCATAGGCACAAGTGCTCAAGTGGGTGTTCACCCCGCTTCAGAGTACCTGTTTGTTATATTCGTTACTCCCGTGGGCCCGTACTTCAAGGGTGGTTTCTCTACAAATCCCTATGTGATTATCCGCGAGTATGATCGCTCGGCTCCTCTTGGAACCGGCAAGTACAAGGTGGGTGGTAACTATGCCGCCAGCCTCCGTGCCAACCAGCTGGCACACGAGAAGGGCTACTCTTGCGAGTTCTACTTAGATGCAAAGGAGAAAAAATATATAGACGAGTGCGGTGCTGCCAACTTTATAGGTATAAAGAACAATACCTACGTTACACCGCTCTCTACATCTATTCTGCCCTCTATCACCAACCGCAGCCTGCAGCAGATAGCAAAGGATATGGGTATGACCATCGAGGTGCGCCCCATCCCCGAAGAGGAGCTCTCTACATTCGAGGAGGCAGGTGCTTGCGGCACAGCGGCGGTTATTTCGCCCATAGAGCGCATAGATGACCTTGAAACAGGCAAGTCCTATGTGTTTGCCAAGGATGGCAAGCCCGGGCCTGTGTGCACAAAACTCTATGAGCACCTGCGTGCAATACAGTATGGCGACGAGCCCGACAAGTATGGCTGGGTAACGGTGTTGGATATCTAATATAATTTATAAAATATGAAATCTTCAGCTGCTTACAGGGATGCTGCCTGGAATTCGCTGAGCGGCAATTGGGGCTCGGCGGTTGTTTTCACTTTGGTCTATTTTGTTATTGCTTGCATTGCAGGGGTGATAGACGGGGCATTGGCATTAGGCAGTTCGGTGGTAACCGTTCTGCTCACGGCACCGGTTACCTATTCGTACAATATAATGTTCCTCGATAACCAACGTAGCGGCAAGGCATTCGACGTGCAGGCGTTGTTCGAAGGCTACAACGACTATCTGCGCATTACAGGTACATACCTGCTTATGTGCGTGTATATATTCTTGTGGACGCTGTTGCTTGTTGTTCCGGGTATTATTAAGTCTATATCCTATTCGCAGACACTATATGTCCTGCGCGATGAGCCCTCGCTCACTTACAATGGGGCGATAGAGCGCAGTATGGCTATGATGGAGGGGCACAAGATGGATTACTTCCTGTTGATACTCTCGTTCATTGGCTGGTATATTTTGGGAATTATATCGCTTGGTATCGGTTTCCTTTGGATAAATCCGTATGTGTCAAGAACTATGGCCATCTACTATGAGGATTTGAAGAGCGAATACGAAAACAAAACTATTGCATAACAGGTTGCTATGGGTAAAGGAAAATTGAAGAAATTTGCCGATATGGCGCAATATCCCAATGTGATAGAGCACCACTTTTCGGTGCGCGATGCACGCCCTTTTGAAATGAAGGGGCATTGGGGCAGGGATTTTTTCAAGAACAACAATCCCATTGTGCTGGAACTTGGTTGCGGCCGTGGTGAATATACCGTGGCCCTTGCCCGCCGTTTCCCCGACAAAAACTTCATTGGTGTGGATATAAAAGGGGCACGTATGTGGACCGGTGCCACCGATGCCCTGAACAACAACCTCACCAACGTAGGCTTCCTGCGCACGACTATAGAAATCATAGACCACTTTTTTGCAGCCGGCGAGGTGAGTGAGATATGGCTCACATTCCCCGACCCCCAGATGAAGAAATATACCAAGCGCCTTACATCGTCGCTCTTCTTGCAGCGTTACAGCAACATTCTTGCCCCCGATGCTGTTGTACACCTTAAGACCGACAGCAACTTTATGTTCACCTATACAAAATATGTGACCGAGGTGAACGCCCTGCCGGTGAAGGAGTGCATAGACGATGTGTATGCACAGGAGAGCGTGAGCGATATACTTTCAATCCGCACATACTACGAGTCGCAGTGGCTTGAGCGTGGGCTCACAATAAAGTACATATCATTCGGGCTTGCGGGGAAAACCTCTTTTGTGGAGCCCGATGTGGAGATAGAATTAGATGAATACCGCAGCTACAACCGCAGCAAGCGCAGTAGCCTGCAAACAAGTAAATAACGGTTATGCTTAAACATATAGTAATGTGGCGCTTTGTGGATGGCGCGCAAGGAAAGAGCCGTGTGCAGCACGCACAGTATATGAAGGAGCACCTTGAGGCGCTCGTGGGCGTGGTGCCCGAAATAATATCTATGGAGGTGGGTGTGAACAACAACCCCTCGGAGAGTGCATACGATATTGTGCTCATATCAACATTTGAGGATGCAGAGGCCCTGAACCGCTACAAGGTGCACCCTGCGCACAAGGCTGTGGCGGCCTATTGTAAGGAGGTATGCGAGTTGCGTGCCGATGTGGATTACGAAATTTGATTTTCTATGGCATTATATCCAAAACTTATATTAGACGCACTCACCAAAGTGCGCTACCCGGGTAACGGGAAAAATCTTGTGGAGGCCGATATGGTCGATGACAACATACGCATCGATGGCAACAAGGTCTCCTTTTCGCTTATATTCGACAAGCCAACCGATCCCTTCATACGCTCTGTGGTAAAATCGGCCGAAACGGCTATCCTCACTTATGTGGGCAAGGAGGTAGATATTGTGGGTAATATATCGGTGGTTTCGCGCCAGGCAGCGCGCCCCGAGGTGGGCAAGTTTCTGCCGCAGGTGAAGAATGTGATAGCAATATCGTCGGGCAAAGGCGGCGTGGGTAAATCAACTGTGTCGGCCAACCTGGCAATAGCGCTTGCACGTTTGGGCTACAAGGTGGGCCTGCTTGATGCAGATATCTTCGGCCCCTCGATACCTAAAATGTTCAGCGTGGAGGATGCACGCCCTTATAGCGAGAACATAGGCGGCCGCGACCTCATACAACCCATTGAAAAATATGGCGTGAAGATATTGTCGATAGGCTTTTTTGTAGACCCCGACCAGGCTATTCTGTGGCGTGGCTCAATGGCAAGCAATGCGCTCAAGCAGCTTATTGCCGATGCCAACTGGGGCGAGCTCGACTATTTCCTCATCGACCTGCCCCCGGGCACAAGCGATATACACCTTACAATAGTGCAAAGCCTTGCCATAACAGGTGCGGTGGTTGTGACAACCCCGCAAGAGGTCTCTTTGGCGGCAGCCATAAAGGGTGTGAATATGTTTATAAATGAGAAAGTGGGTGTGCCCATTCTTGGTGTTGTTGAAAATATGGCTTGGTTTACTCCCGCCGAACTTCCCGGTAACAAGTATTATATATTTGGCAAGGAGGGCGGCAAACGTATGGCCGAGGCGTTCAATATCCCATTGATAGGGCAGATTCCTCTTGTACAGAGCATTTGTGAAAGCGGCGATGCGGGCATCCCCATTGCGATGAGGCAGGAAACTCCCGACGGGCAGGCCTTTATGCAGGTGGCTGCGGCGTTGGTGGCCAATGTTGACAGGCGCAACAGTGAACTTCCCGAAACAAAGATTGTGGGAACACATAAATAACAGGATTGCGATAAGATATATCGAACTCATATTAAATAACCTGAGTTCGATATAAATTCAACCAAGTTGCGAATCTGTCATTCCGAGCGAGTGAAACGACGAGGAATCTCAAACAATACGCGATAACAGAGATGTCTCACATACGTTCGACATGACAAAACTATGAAAAAGAGAGAT
>JAFXGV010000010.1 GCA_017536765.1 Bacteroidaceae bacterium | reverse complement strand
CTCTATAGTTGTCGGTGCTGATTATCTGGCATTCTCTCAATTTGGTTATATTTTTTATGTACTTTCTATGCCGATAGAAAGTACCAAAGAACTCTGCGCATATGGTCGCTTTCTTAACGGAAAACGTAGCTGATGTTTTTGGGGTGTCCGGAACTCGCTTGGCGGCGCAAAATGGCAAGCCATTTTTCTTACCTGACGCTCAGACAGTCCTCCACTATTCCCAAAAACACTGACGCTCGTTTTCCTAAAAGCTTTAATGCGCACCAATGAATACGCAGGGCGTAGTTCTCACAAGCATAGGTAATTCTAAAAACAAAACCAGCACCGTAAGTGAAACAGCGGAGGGCCCTACCGTGTGCAGGCCATTGTGCGAAGAAAGCTCGTGCAAACGAGTGCAGAAAGCAAGCTTGCTCCCACTCGCCGGCACGAATTTTGCTCCTCTTGTCGGCACAAAAGGAGAGAAAGAAATATGGTTAATGAGAAAATGCCCGATAATCAGCACCGAGAACAACAAAGCAAGTCCCCCTAAAACCATAGCAGAAATAATATACACAAAAAGTATGAGTACCGGCTTCTCCGGCACTCATACCTGTAAAATATAAACCATTCATTTAGAATCGGAAACCCAAACTCATTAAAAGACTCTGGCGGGTGATATCCACCGTGGCGGCAGGGTTCACAAACTCATAGTCGTAGTAGTTATAGAAATCGGCCTTTTGCATAGCGAGCTTATAAGCAAAATCCATATAGAACGACTCGCCCGCATAACCAAGACCAAGAGTGAGCACATTAGTTTCGTAACGGTTCATATACTCGGTGCTTGTGTCATGCATCTTGAAGGTAGTCTTTGCTGCATCCTCGTAGTTGGGAGCCGAAATATAGTTATAACCGCAGCGCAACGAAAGTTCGTCGCTCAAATTGAACAACGCACCCACGCGGAAGATGTGCTGTGTCTTCATATTGGCCTCAATCTCGGTATTCAGGTCATCCATATCAAAGCCATCGGTATATTCGAGGCCGGCTGTGGAGTAATCGACCAACTCATACTCGGCATTTATGGCTGCGAAAGTATCGAATGTATATGAGGCCGACAGATTCATACGCCACGGTGTGGTGTACTCGTAATCCACAAAGAGGTCCTCGCCATAGGCTTCGTAGTCACGGGTATCCCATATATATTTATTTTTGTCGCCGGTTCCATAGAATGTTGCCGAAGTGCGGTCGGTGAGCCCGTACCATATGGGCGAGTGCAGCGCCAGGCCTATCTTCAACGGGGAGTACTCGAACGGGCGCACTATGGCTCCCAACTTCACGCCGAAGCCGTTGCCGCTCACGTTGTAGCTGTTCTGTATTGTGTAGTAGTCGTAATTGTCGCAGAACTCGGTATATTCGGCAGCCCTTGTGTAATCGACATTGCTTGCGGTGAATGTGACACCAAGATAGAGCATATCGTTCACGTTGCACGAAATGTTCACATCAATATCATCCACACCACCCTTCTCCTTGGAGCGGTAGTTCATATATGTGGGATACCTGCCGTCGGAACCCTCGGGAACATAGGCCAGATTGCCGTTATCGTCAATGAGCCCCGATGTTGACGTGAGAAGTCCCAGCCAGGGATAGTCGAGCGAATAGTAGTCGTTGTAGTCGATGTAGTCGCCGCTTATGTCGTAAAGATTCTTGAGCGCATACTGCTGCGAGAAATAGTTGTTGTCGCCATCGATGAGCGAGCCTGCAATCTCCATATTGTTGCTAAAATGGTTGCGGTGGCGGTAGTTAAAGGCAAAGTTCACATACTTGAGGTTGTCGCCGCCGTGGTCGGTAGCGAATACAAGGCCTATGTTGTCGAATGCAACCGAAACCTTGTTATCCTTTATTTCGCTACCCAGGAAGGTGGCCTTGTTCTCCACCGTGTGAAGGCCCAATGTGGCCACGGCATCGAAGGAACGGTAAAGACCTATACCCGCAGGGTTGGTGGATATCACGGAGATATCGGTACCCAGGGCACCCATAGAGCCACCCATACCCACAAAGCGTGCCGTGCCGTTGAGCTCGTCACTTGCAAAACGCATCACATCGTAGCTGTTCTGCGCGCCTGCAGCCTGCACACCCATAAAGAGCATAAGGAAATACAATATCTTTTTCATAGTAGTGTCGGTTTAAGTGTTCTTTAAATACAATAACGTTATCGTCTGCCGCCGCGCGATGTGCCACCACGTGAAGGCGCCGATGAGCGCGAGGATGAGCTACGCGATGCGCCACCTACGCTGCTGCGGCTGCTACGGCTGCTGCCACCCGTGCTGTTGCTGCGCACGCTGGTGCTGCTGCGGCGGTTATAAGTGGAATTCGAGCTGCTGCCCTCTTTGCGTGACGAACCGGTGCCCACGCTCTCGCGTTTCTTGCCGGTGGAATTGTTCCTCTGCACACCGGTAGTAGATGAACGACGGTCGTTCTTTCTATTACCCACCTGCGCACCGGGCTTTTTACCACCACTCACCGAGGCCGAAGCAACAGGCCTGCGCCCTGTGCCACCACGGTTATTCAACGACACCGAGGGAACACGCGAATGAACCTTGTGCACGGGCAGAACAGCGTGGTGATGGTGGTGGTAATGAGGATAATAGTAGGGGGAGCAGCCCCAATACCAATGGTGCGGGTAGTGCCAGCCTGCACTTATTCCCCAGCCCCAGCGGTTCCAGCCAATGGACCAATCCCAATAGCTATCGTAATAATAGTCGTAATCATAGTAATACCTTGCAGGGTAAACATCGTAGTACCAAGGGCTGCTCACAACCACAGTTGTGGGGTTGTGGAAGCGCACTATGCGGGTGGAGTAATCGTAGTCGGTGCCTTCATCTATATATTCATAGCTTTCGGCCTCCAACACGCTGCCCACATTGCTTGCCGACACTGTGGCGGGTGTTCGGCGGTTATATTCATCCACATCGCGGGTGTTGCCGTTGTCCTCAACGCCCCAGCCGTCGTTCTCTGCAGCAAGTGCTTTGGCAACGTTTTCCTGTTTCACCGTCTTTTTAGGCACATAAAACATTTCATTCACCTGTGCCTGCAGGGTAATGAATGGCAGTGTTGCCAGCAAAAACAATATTGTTCTCATATCTTTTTATAGTTTTGGATATGCAAAATTAGTTATTTCGTTACAATGTGTTTGAGGATTTTTCCTATAAATAGCGAGGAATTTCCCTATAATGCGGCCAACTCCTGCACTGCAAGCGGTCCTCTCCTCTTCGTTAAGTGGATTTATCTGCAAAAGTATTGGGAGTTTGCTATAAAATCCTCGGTGCTGATTATCGGGCATTCTCTCATTAAATCTATTTCTTTCTCTCCTTTTGTACCGACAAAAGGAGCAAAAGCTCTGCACCTGGTGCAATTATTCGTTGTCGCAGTCGCTGCGGTAACAGCAAGCTGTTAGTTCTCGCTTGGTGCGCCAACTTCGCCACGCAGGGTTACGGCCTTTGCCTGCGGGCGCTGCGAAACTCGCTTGTTGAAAAACGGCATAGCATAACTGTTTACAAGTGATGCTCTGCTATTCGTTTTTCAACTACACTCAGACATCCTCGCGCTATTTCCGCATTCAAAGGCCACCCTGCGTTGAAAT
>JAFXGV010000063.1 GCA_017536765.1 Bacteroidaceae bacterium | reverse complement strand
GTTGGCGCACCAAGCGAGAACTAACAGCTTGCTGTTACCGCAGCGACTGCGACAACGAATAATTGCACCAGGTGCAGAGCTTTTGCTCCTTTTGTCGGTACAAAAGGAGAGAAAGAAATAGATTTAATGAGAGAATACACGATAATCAACACCGGCAACTTTATAGCAAGAAAAATTATCCACGGCAAGCAAACTTGCTCCTTTTTGAGCGACAAAAAGGAGATACAAAAAATTAGATTAAACAAAGAAAAGCTCACGGGCCACCGAGTAGTTTAGAGCAAATTAAAACCAATACTCCATACGCCACAATAACCACAAACAACTCACAGGTCACCTAAAACCATAAAGCAAGACAAATTATCCACGGCAAGCAAACTTGCACCCCCAATAATAATGCAAATAAAATGTTTCCCACAATAAATACCTTGTAAAACACATTTTTTGTATATCTTCGCAACAAGACTGCAAAAAATGGAATTTCTCGACACACTCTTCATAGAGCACTCGGCACTGCAAGCGATAATCGTGCTGTCGCTGATATCGGCTGTGGGCATAATACTGGGGAAAATGCGCATAATGGGCATATCCTTAGGCGTTACATTTGTATTTTTCATAGGCATTATGGCAGGCCACTTTGGGCTTACGATAGATGCGCAGATGCTCTTCTATGCCGAATCGTTCGGCCTTGTACTTTTTGTATATGCGCTTGGTCTGCAGGTGGGCCCGGGATTCTTCAGCTCAATGCGCACCGAGGGTGTGAAACTGCTTATACCGTCGTTGGGCGTGGTGCTTGGCGGCACGGCACTTGCCATAGCGGCAAGCTATGCCTGCGGGGTATCGATAGCCGATATGTCGGGTATTCTGTGCGGCGCCACCACCAACACCCCCGCTCTTGCCGCGGCACAGCAGACACTTGAGCAGATGAGCATAGACGGCAGCGGGGCAGCGCTCAGCTGTGCCCTCACCTATCCGCTTGGTGTGGTGGGTGTGATACTTGCCATACTGTTTATGCGCAGGGTATTTGTGCGCAAGAGTGACATTGCAGGCCCCGACAGAGAGCACAAGAAGAACGTTTTTGTGGCAAGCTACCACGTTACCAACCCCGCAATATTTGACAAGAAGGTGAGCGAGATAGCTGCCGGCAGTATGCACAAGTTTGTGATTTCGCGTTTGTGGCGCGGCGGGCACGTGATGATTCCCACGGGTGACAAAAAAATAGAGAAAGACGATATTCTGCTGGTGATAACAAAACCCGAGGAGACCGAAGCGCTGCGTATGATATTCGGCGAGCAGGAGGAGCGCGACTGGAATGCCGAGAACATCGACTGGAACAAGATTGACAGCCAGCTCATTTCGCAAGGCATTTTGGTTACACGCCCCGAGATAAACGGCAAGAAGCTGTCGTCGTTGCGGTTGAGAAACAACTATGGCATAAACATAAGCCGCGTGTATCGCTCGGGCGTGGAGCTGCTTGCCACCCCCGATTTAAGGCTGCAAATGGGCGACCGCCTTACCGTGGTGGGCGAGGCTGCCAACATACACAACGTGGAAAAGATTCTTGGAAACGCCGTGAAGAACCTCGACGAGCCCAACCTTGTGGCCGTGTTCATAGGTATAATATTAGGCCTTGCGGTGGGCAGCATACCGTTTGCCGTGCCGGGCGTGTCGTTGCCTGTGAAATTAGGCCTTGCGGGCGGCCCCATACTTATGGGTATTTTAGTGGGTACATTCGGCCCGCGCCTGCATATGATTACATACACCACGCAAAGCGCCAATATGATGCTGCGCGCACTGGGCCTCAACCTGTACCTTGCCTGCTTAGGATTAGATGCGGGCGCACACTTTTTTGATACAATCGTACGCCCCGAGGGTGCTCTGTGGCTTGTACTCGGGTTCGTAATAACATTCCTGCCGGTGGTGCTTGCGGGCTACCTTGCAATGCGCTTGCAAAAGATTGATTTCGGCTCCACCTGCGGCCTTTTATGCGGCTCTATGGCCAATCCAATGGCGCTAAACTATGCCAACGACTCCATTGAGGGCGACAACCCCTCGGTGGCATACGCCACGGTGTATCCCGTGTGCATATTCCTGCGGGTGATAATAATTCAGGTGGTAATAACCCTTCTTGCGTAGAAACATAAACAAAACATACATAAAATATGAAAAAACTATTTTCCTGCATTGCGAGCCTTGCATTGGCTCTTTCGTTACAGGCACAAACCAACTACACAAGCGGTTTGAGCGTGTGGTTCGACCAACCAACAACTCTTAAAGGACGTGCCGTGTGGCACGGTGGCCGCCCCGACCTGTGGAAGGGCAAAGGCAAGCCCGAATGGGCCGGCGAGGGGGCACGCAACCCCGACCAGGAGTGGGAGTCGCAGTCATTGCCCATTGGTAACGGCAGCATAGGTGCCAACATTATGGGTTCATTAGAGGCCGAGCGCATAACTTTCAACGAAAAGACATTGTGGCGCGGCGGCCCCAACACCGAGGGCGGTGCAAGCTACTACTGGAACGTGAACAAGCAGTCGGCACATCTGCTCGACGACATAAGACAAGCCTTCATAGATGGCGATGACGAAAAGGCGGCACGCCTCACACGCGAGAATTTCAACAGTACCGCATCGTATGAGTATTATGGCGAGAAGCCTTTCCGCTTTGGCAACTTCACCACTATGGGCGAGTTCTACATAGAGACAGGCCACAGTATGGTGGGCTTAGGCGACTACAAGCGCGTGCTGTCGCTCGATTCTGCCTTGGCCGTGGTGCAGTACAAGAAAGACGGCATTGATTACGAGAGAAAATACTTCATTTCGTACCCCGCCAATGTATTGGTAATGAAATTCAGCGCAAGCGAAGCCGGCAGACAGAACCTCATATTCTCATATGCCCACAACCCCGTGTCGGAGGGCAGGCTGGAGGCCGAGGGCAACGATGCTCTTGTGTGGAAGGCAAGGCTCGACAACAACAATATGCAGTACACCCTGCGTATAAAGGCTGTGGCCAAGGGTGGCACAAGCGAAATTAAAGACGGGAAGATTTATATAAAGGATGCCGACGAGGTGGTGTTCTATGTAACGGCCGACACCGATTACAAGATAAACTTCAACCCCGACTTCAACAACCCCAAGACTTACGTGGGCGTGAACCCCGACGAAACAACCGAGCAATGGATGAAGAATGCTGTTGCCAATGGGTACGATGCCCTCTTCGAGGAGCATTATGCCGACTATTCGGGCCTCTTCAACCGCGTGAAGCTGAACATCAACCCCAACGCGCCCACTACATTGGAGTATCCGGGCGTGGCATCGCTGCCCACACCGCAGCGCCTTAAAAGCTACCGCACCGGCAAACCCGACTTTGGGTTGGAGGAGCTCTATTTCCAGTTTGGCCGTTACCTTCTCATTGCAAGCTCGCGCCCGGGCAACCTGCCTGCCAACCTGCAGGGTATGTGGCACAACAACGTGGATGGCCCCTGGCGCGTGGATTACCACAACAACATCAACCTGCAAATGAACTATTGGCCCGCCTGCGCCACCAACCTCGACGAGTGTGTGCTGCCGCTGGTGGATTTCATAAAGACGCTCATAAAACCGGGCGAGGTATCGGCAAAGGCATACTTTGGTGCGCGCGGCTGGACCGCCGCAATATCGGGTAACATATTCGGTTTCACGGCACCGCTCATAAGCCAGGATATGTCGTGGAACTTCAACCCTATGGCAGGCCCGTGGCTCGCCACACACGTGTGGGATTATTACGACTACACACGCGATAAAAAATTCCTTAAAGAGACAGGCTACGATATAATAAAAAGCAGCGCGCTATTCACAATGGATTACCTATGGAAACGCGATGACGGCAGCTACACCGCCGCACCATCTACATCGCCCGAGCACGGCCCCATAGACCAGGGCGCCACATTTGTGCACGCTGTGGTGCGCGAGATACTGCTCGATGCCATAAAGGCTGCCGAAGTGCTTGGCACCGACAAACAACTGCGCAAGGAGTGGAAAAACGTGCTCGACAACCTCGTTCCCTACCAGACCGGCCGTTACGGCCAGCTTATGGAGTGGAGCAAGGACATAGACGATCCCAAAGACCAACACCGCCACGTGAACCACCTGTTCGGCCTGCACCCGGGGCACACCATCTCGCCCGTAACAACACCCGAACTTGCCGAGGCATCGAGAGTTGTGCTTGTGCACCGTGGCGATGGCGCTACAGGCTGGAGTATGGGATGGAAGCTTAACCAGTGGGCACGCCTGCACGACGGCAACCACGCATACACCCTCTTTGGCAACCTGCTGAAGAACGGCACACTCGACAATCTGTGGGACACACACGCACCCTTCCAGATTGATGGAAACTTCGGCGGCACAGCGGGCATTGCCGAGATGCTTATGCAGAGCCATATGGGCTTCATACACATACTACCCGCACTACCCGATGCCTGGAGCGAGGGCGAAGTTAAGGGTATATGTGCCAAGGGAGGTTTCGACATAGACATCACCTGGAAAGAAGGCCGCCCCACCGAGATAATAGTGAAATCGAAGAACGGTGAGCGCTGCAACCTGCGATATGGCAACAGCACACTGTCGTTCGGCACCAAGAGCGGCAAGAGCTACAAGGTGATATTGGCAGGCGACAAACTGAAAAAGGCTTGATAAACCGACGTGAATCACATATAAATCATCGCAATATGTAAATCTGTCATTCCGACAGAACGTAGTGACGAGACGTGTTGTTGAGGGCTTACCCGAAAAAATCTCAAAAAATATCAATACTATGAGATTTCTCACATACGTTCGAAATGACAAAGTACGTTAGTTTTCAGCATATATTGTTATATTGGGAATCGGATAACCTACACTGCAGATGGCCAAAAAGAGGAAGAAAAAGAGCAACAAGCCCGGCAAATTGCTATGGGTGATACTGTTTGTGATTGCGGGCATCGTAATAAGCAAATACATTGAACCCGCAGCAAGCGAAAGCACCAATTATAGTTGCGAACTTGCAGTGCCTGCCTTCACAGTCGCACCCGCAAAGAGCCAAATTATAGAGCACATAGGCTACACCGTGTCGTACAACAGCAACACCAAGAACCCCAACTGGGTGGGATACGAACTCACCGACGAAGAGGTACAAGGCGTTGTGGGGCGTGAGGAGAATTTCACTTGCAACCCCCTGGTAAAGGGGACACAGGCCACAGACGAGGATTACAAGAATTCGGGCTGGGACCGAGGCCATATGGCACCTGCTGCCGATATGAAATGGAGCAAGCAGGCTATGGAGGAGAGTTTTTACCTCACCAACGTGTCGCCGCAGAACAAGAACCTGAACCGCGGTGTGTGGAAGAAATTAGAGGAGCTCACACGCGACAAAGCCGAGCTCTACGGCCGCGTGATTGTGGTTACAGGTCCCATATTCAATGGCACAAAGCAAAGGAGCATCGGGGAGAACATGGTGAAAATCCCCGATGCCTTCTTCAAGGTGCTGCTCACCGACTACAACGGCAAATACCGCGCAATAGGCTTTGTATTTGAGAACAAGGCCGGGAAGAAGAAGCTGAAGGAGTATGCCGCGAGCATCGATGATGTGGAGAGAATCACCGGGCTCGACTTTTTCGCCCAACTGCCCGACGAAACCGAGAGCGAGGTGGAGCGCAGCTACAGCGCACCCTTTTGGGGGTTGCAATAATCAAAGTTGTTGTGACTCATTTTTGCGTGTGCCGGGCGCTTTGGTTCTTTCACGCGATGAAAGAACGTATAAAAATTAGATTAAACAACGAAAAGCTCACGGGCCACCGAGAACTTTACAGCAAGACAATATCATCCATAGAATACTACACCAGTATAACCGGCGCGAATCATTTATTATGGCACACACAAAACCTCCTCAGTCTTGCGACGAGCGCAAGCCGGCTCCTCCTAATGAGGAGCAGTTTAATGCCCCTACAACAGGCAGCCGCGCTCGGCATAATGCAAGTTTGCTTGCCGTGGATGATTTGTCTTGCTATAAAGTTGTCGGTGCTGATTATCGGTTGTTCTCTCATTAAATCTATTTCTTTCTCTCCTTTTGTACCGACAAAAGGAGCAAAAGCTCTGCACCTGGTGCATTATTTCGCGCGTATCACTTAATAGATACGCGAGTGTGGGATTACCGTTGCTTGCCATTGCGAAAACAGCAGCATAGGTAATTCTAAAAAGGGAACCGGCACCGATAAAATCACAGCAAACAGCCGTTCAAGCAGCGGAAAAGGACAAATGCTGTTTGAGCGGTGTTCATCTTGTTGCTGTTATTGCGTGAAAAGCGAGTTCTTTTGTCCCCGATGGTTGAACGAAAAGCTGTTTGCGCCAAACAACAGCCGAACGAAGGATGTCGCTTGCGACTCGTGAGCAGAAGGCTGTTGTGACTGATTTTTGCGCGTG
>JAFXGV010000062.1 GCA_017536765.1 Bacteroidaceae bacterium | reverse complement strand
ATGTTGCCGATTACTTCAACTTCTGCTCCATTCCAAATATTATAAACTGCTCCTTTTAATGGATTATCAATATTTTTTGCTAAAATATATGACATTACGCTATCCCCATTACAAGGACCACATTCTCCTATGTTTAAATAAACAAAACATGCACCCCACCACCAACTAGGTGAATAGATTATATCCCCGTCATAAATCAACTTGCCGTTTTTGTCTTTTAAGCCTGTCGATTGAATTATTTCACAATTTTCCCATTCTACAATACCAGTGCTACCGTTATATTCAATAATTATTTCTTTTTGTCTATCACAATTTAAACAAATTACATTATATACTTTGTTGTGTGGTTTATAATAAACTCTAAACCTAAATCTATCGTTCATTGTTTACCTGCTTTCTTAATTCGTTATATTCTTTTAAGGAGATTGTTCTTTCTAATGCATAATGATCAACAGCATTTCCATATTCCATTATGTCACATAAAAAATCATAATCAGCCAAGAGGTCATTAACTTCAAAGGTTTCTAAATTGTTTGTTTTAGCAATTTCTTTAATAATTTCTACTTCTAATTCTCTATGTTTCTGAACTATTTTAGCAATTTTACGTAACATATCAAAGGTTTTACTATTAATTTTCATTAGAACAGGGTTTGAATATTCTTCTATAGTTAATTTATTAAGATTAAAATATTTCATTATTCAATCCTTTCATAATTTCTGCAAACGGCAATTTCGTCAGTTAGCGCCCTAACTTCTCCATCAATATCGAAAATCTCTGAAATCTGAATCACTTCTAATTTGCAGTTATACAGAGGTTGCCCATTTGCCTTGTGCCATACTCTTGACTTTCTACCACAATGCTTACAATCTGTCATATCACATAAAACTTTAGCCATCTTAGTCGACCTCAAATAGTGTGCGGACTTGGTGTTTAATTGTATCTTTATTAGCAATACAAGTAAGTAGTATAGAGTTTTTTAATAACTCTACTTCGTTAATTCCACTAAGCATAGACTCAAAAAGTATACTCGAAAAGGTTAATCTCTCGCTTGAGGACGGCGAGTTTGCTTACATTATAGGTGCAGTGGGATCAGGAAAGTCTACTCTGCTAAAGACTATTTACGGCGAAGTTGACATTGAGAGCGGAGATGCGAGCGTCTTTGGGGAGTATGACCTTAAAAATATCAAGAACAAGCATTTGCAGATGCTGCGCAAGCGCGTGGGCATCGTCTTTCAGGATTTTCAGCTGCTGACCGACCGTTCGGTGTTTGACAATCTTGACTTTGTGCTGCGTTGCACAGGGTGGAAGAACAGCGCTGAGAGGAAGGAGAGAATTGATGAGGTTCTGAAGCTTGTGGGCCTGCCCGAAAAGGGATATAAGCACCCGCATGAGCTCTCGGGCGGAGAGCAGCAGCGCATTGTAATAGCGAGGGCTATTCTTAACCGTCCGGCATTGTTGCTGGCCGATGAGCCTACCGGAAACCTTGACAGCGAAACAGGCGCCTATATTATGAACCTCTTGCATTCAATTTCAAGGAAAGAGAAGATGGCGGTGCTCATGATTACCCATAACGAGCAGTGGCTTAAAGAGTTCCCGGCAACGGTGTACCGTTGTACAGACAAGCGCCTTATGAGAATCATGGAGTTCAAGCGCAACAACTGATTATGCTAATGTTTAACGAATAAACAAAAACTATTATAGATGAAAGTATTGAAGTTTGGAGGTACGTCAGTGGGCTCTGCTGAACGTATGCAGAATGTGGTGAAGCTTATTTCGGACAGCGAGACAAAGATTGTTGTGCTTTCGGCAATGTCGGGCACAACCAATTCGCTCATTGAGTTTACCAATTATTTGAGAAACGGGAACCCCAATGGGGCTTGCGAGCACTCTACTGTGCTGCAGACAAAGTATATGCAGACTATAAAGGAACTCTACAGGAACGACTCCTTTGCAAAGGCTGCTACTGACAAGATAAACGAGATTTTCGCCCATTTGCGCGAACTGGCATTCTGTCCGCTGACCGACGAACTGGAGAAGGAGATTGTTGCCCAGGGAGAGATTATGTCAACAAACATGGTGACATTCTACATGAAGGAGCAGGGCATAGACGTTGAACTGCTCAACGCGCTTGACTTTATGCGCCTCGCGGTAAACGGCGAACCCGATTTGGGCTACATACGCGAGCACCTGATGCCGCTGCTTTCTCTTGAAAACAAGAGCCGGATTTATATAACCCAGGGATTTATCTGCATGAATCATGAGGGCAGCTATGACAACCTGCAGCGCGGCGGAAGCGACTACACTGCAACGCTTATTGGTTCGGCGGTGAACGCTGACGAGGTGCAGATTTGGACCGACATTGACGGTGTGCACAACAACGACCCGCGTATTGTGGAGAATACATCGCCTGTGCGCAATCTGCATTTTGAGGAGAGCGCGGAGCTTGCGTACTTCGGTGCAAAGATTCTGCATCCTACATGCATCCTTCCCGCAAAGCTTACAGGAACACCGGTTCGCCTGCTCAATACAATGGACCCTGCAGCTGAGGGAACCCGCATTGATAACAACCTTACACGTCCGGGCGAGATAAAGGCTATTGCCGCGAAGGACAACATTACCGCAATAAAGATAAAGAGCGGGCGAATGCTGCTTGCCTACGGCTTCCTGCGCAAGGTGTTTGAGATTTTCGAGGCGAACAAGACCTCAATTGACATGGTGTGTACATCGGAGGTTGGCGTTTCTGTATCAATTGACGATGACAGGAAACTTGATGATATTGTTGCCGAACTGCAGAAGATTGGTACTATTACAGTCGACCGCAATATGTGCATAATTTGCGTGGTGGGCGACTTGAACTGGGAGAATGTAGGCTTTGAGGCGCGTGCAATGGAGGCCATGAAGGATATTCCGGTGCGCATGGTTTCATATGGCGGAAGCAACTACAATATATCGTTCCTTGTGCGTGAAGAGGATAAGGTAAGGGCGTTGCGTTCTTTGAGTGCGTCTATTTTTGATAGCAAGAAGTAAGAAGAATGAAAATGCAGTTCCCTGTTGAGGCGTTTGCCTCTATTGAGACCCCTTTCTATTATTACGATGTTGAACTGCTCAAGGCAACGCTTGATGCAGTGAAACGCGAAGCGGCGAAATACGACGGCTTTCATGTGCACTATGCCGTGAAGGCAAACTATAACCCGCGCTTGCTTGAGATAGTGAATGCGGTAGGCATTGGAGCCGACTGCGTGAGCGGGGGAGAGGTGCGTGCGGCAATTAGCGCCGGCATTCCGGCCGGTAAGGTGGTTTTTGCCGGAGTAGGCAAGACCGACAAGGAGATTGCCTATGCGCTTGATTCCGGAATATTCTGCTTTAATGTAGAGTCTGTGCCCGAAATTGAGGCAATTGAGAGACTTGCGGCTGAGCGCGGCGCTGTGGCTCAGGTTGCTGTGCGTGTGAACCCCAATGTGGGAGCGCATACACATGCCAATATCACCACCGGGCTTGCAGAGAATAAGTTTGGAGTGAATTATGAACAGCTTGACGGCGTTATTGATGTCATTGAGAGCATGCCTCATATAAAGCTCATAGGCCTGCACTTCCACATTGGTTCGCAGCTGCTTGTGATGGACGATTTCATTGCTCTCTGCTGCAGGATAAACGAACTGCAGGAGCTGCTTCACGAGACGCGCGGCATGGTGCTGCCGCATATAAATGTGGGCGGTGGCCTTGGAGTGCGCTATGATGCTCCCGACAAATATCCGATACCCGATTTTGACCTCTATTTTGCAACATACGCTAACAACCTGAAGCTCTATCCCGGACAGCAGCTGCACTTTGAGCTCGGCCGGAGCATTGTGGCGCAATGCGGCGCGCTGATAACACGCGCAACTTATATTAAGAATGGCACATGCAAGCAGTTTGTGGTTGTTGATGCGGGCATGAATGACCTCATACGTCCGGCGCAGTACGATGCCTATCACCGCATTGAGAATCTTGTGTCGTGCGAACCCGATGGCGTGTACGATGTTGTTGGTCCGGTATGCGAGTCGTCCGATGTGTTCTGCAAGGACCGCAGGATACCTGCGACCAAGCGCGGCGACATTCTGGCAATACGCACTGCGGGAGCATACGGAGAGGCAATGGCGTTCGGCTATAATTGCCGCGAATTGCCAAAGGCTGTGCTGTCAACTGATTTGAATATGTAAGTTCCGTTGAATTGGAAAAATAAATAGTCCCAGGTTTCAGGCTTGGGACTATTTATTTGTATAGGCCGGTAACTGCTTGCAGTGGAGGGTTATATCTTTGAACCGAGTTTATAAAAACTCCGATTGTGAAATTATTGCAGTTTAAACCTGACCCGCAGCGTGCCATTCTCAAAGGAGTGGCTTATTATGCGGAATGCGCCTATTTCGCCTGTGTTCTCAACATGTGTTCCAATGCATGCGCATGCATCGTAATCGCCCACGCGCACAATGCGCAGGGTGTCGCTTGCATTGGCCGGCAGCTTGCCAAGGTCAATGCCGGCGGGGACATTCTCGCGTGTAACATATTCAATTGTCACCGGCAAGTTTGCCGATATAACATTATTCACTTGCGCTTCAATGGCAGCAATCTGCTGCTCTGTGGGTGCGCTGGGCAGCGTGTAGTCGCATTTGCTCTTCTTGCGCTCAATGTGGGCATTCCGGCTGCGCTCGCACCCGAACATCCTTACCATCGTCTGGTTAAGAATGTGCTCCACGGTGTGCATAGGAGGGTACTCTGCCTTGTTGTGGTCGTTGAGTATCGGTGTTTCGGTGGTCATTGGTTGTTTAGTTCCGTAGATAATCAACACAAAAGTAGTTATGTTTCTTGGTCTGTGCAAATTTTGCACAGACCAAGATTGATGAGCAATATTGATGTGGTTAATATATAATCAGCTGTCGCATTTTTTGCGACAACTGATGTTTTCATCTTGCTCTTTCTAATAATAGAAATATCACATTAAATTTTATCATAGGCTTCCCAAAATATGTTGATGTGTTATATCCATTATTCTTTGCATAATCTGCTATTGAATTACGCATGTCAGTCGGATAGTATATTGAGAGAAGTTTTTTTGCTAAAAGTTCGTGCCAGGCTATAGGTGTCCTTATTTTTGTAATATCATCGATTTTCCCAATACCTAATGCAATAGCTACCGGACTTCTGCAAAAATCGCCACGTTCGGCAACGGGTTCAATGTCAAAAGTTGATTTCACGTCATCGACGAACTTTTTTATCATTAACAAGTCTTCAAACAAATTCAATTCTACAATATAATCCAGTTCGGCCTTTACTAATGTTCTTATAAAGTCATTTGGGGGTTCATAGAGTCTTTTTAATCCCCAATTTGTTTGAAAAAGCAATGATTAATCATTGCTTTTTGCTTAATGGTGTTGTTCCGTTTTTGTAGATGTTTGTTCTTCATTATAGTATTGTTATTTACTATATATAATACGAAAGGATTTGTCGTTTTTTACGTAAAACTATCTAAAGGTGTGCGTAAACTTTGCATACTATAATGAAAATATTATTTAGGAAATAAAAAAACAAAGCTATGCAATGATTTTGCATAGGCGTACATTATATTTGCAGTGTACAACGAGTATAAGTTATGATAAGCAAGACATTTAACCGTTACATTTGGCTATTGAATACGCTCCTTCAACATAAGCAACTTTCATATGAAGAAATAAATGCTTTGTGGAGGGAATGTTGTCTGGGCGATGGCGTTTCGTTGCCGTTGCGCACATTCCATCAGCATAAAAGTGCTGTTGAGGAGTTGTTCGGTATCGAAATAAAATGCAATCCTTCAAATGGGTACAGATACTACATATCTTCTCCCGATACATTGAAGAACGACAGTATCCGCAAATGGCTCTTGAACTCATTTACCCTGTCCAATATGATAACTGCAGGGCACAATATGAAAGGGCGGATTTTGTTTGAGGAGATACCGCGTGGAGTAGAATATTTGCAAACAATTATTGAGGCAATGCAGAAATCGAAAGAACTTCACGTCGATTATCAACCGTTTTATGGACATAGAGAAACATATAACATTCAGCCTTATGCTATGAAGGTTTACCGCCAACGATGGTATGTGGTCGGTTATATTAAAGAACTCGGGGGCATAAGGAATATTGCGCTTGACCGTACACTTGAAATGAACCTATCTGCTGCCTCATTTATATTGCCGAAGGATTTTGATGCAGAGAAGTATTATGCCAATACGATTGGAATATTTGTAAATGAGGAACTGAAACCTACTAAAGTGAAGATAAGAGCCTATGGCAGGCAGATAGAATATTTGCGTTCGTTACCGCTTCACCGTTCCCAGAAAGAGAGAGCTTCCAAATATGGTGAATTCTGCGATTTTGAGTACAAATTATGCATTACTCCCGAACTCTCAACCCGTATACTCGCAATGGGTGAAAATGTTGAGGTGCTGGAGCCTATAGAACTGAGAGAGGAGATAAAAAGAAGATTAGAAGAATGTTTAATTAAATATAGATTATAGAGTTATGAGAATTACTAATAAAAATGGAACTGTAGTTGCAGATATCGAATCGTGGGAAAAGGCCTTTAAGGAAGTTGATGATGCAAAACATTGGGAAGAAGGTCGAAGTGCAATGTCATTAGCAAAATATTTTTCTTTGCCTAATATTGAACAGTCTAATGGGATAAAACTCATAAAAGAATATATAGAAATATGTGGTTTCAAGGATTTAGAACCAATTAGAGCGAGAATAGAGCATGAAAGTCGCTTCGATGAATTCAGAGGTAAGGGGCGTATGCATGATATGGTTATATGGGGGAATGGCGGAGGAATTCATTTAGTTATATGTATAGAAGCGAAAGTTGATGAACCTTTTGGTAGTCTTGTGTCAGAAGCGTATCGTGAATCTGTAGAGTATGTAAATAAAAATCCCCGAAGTAAAAGATCACAAAGAATTAAAGATTTGTGTGAAAAATATTACAAAATAGATGTAAATGATATTACATCTGATACCGGTATAAGATATCAGTTGCTTCATTACTTAGCTGGAGCAATTACAGAAGCTAAAAGTTGTAACGATGTTGTTTTGATGCCAATAATGGTTTTCAAAACCAATAAATACAATAAAGAAAATGATAATAAGAAAGATTACGAAGTTTTTATAAAATCGATGAACTTTGTACTACTTAATTCAGAGAAAGAGATTTATAAGAATAACATAGATGGAGTAGATGTATATATGACTTATATCGAGATTCCAATATAAAATAATACTTGTGCAAAGTTTTTGCACACCATTGTATTCTCAATACCTATAAAGGTAGATCCTTTTCGTATATATTATAGAGAAACCTATAATCAGTAATATATGGAAAAGAAAAAAACAAAGGTGTGCGACAAAGAAAAGTATCCTTCTATTGAAGATGAGTTGCAACTTATAAAGGATATAAAATCGGGAAGGACTGAAAGGGAATTGGCTATTGAAAAACTTGCCCATTCAAAATTACGCTTTGTAGTTGCTGTTGCGAAAATATTCAAAGGGTATGGCTTGTCTATGGAAGAACTTATAAATGCTGGAAACGAAGGACTGGTGCTTGCTGCTGAAAATTATGATGAGTCCCGTGGCTTTAAGTTTATGAGTTACGCCGTGTGGTGGATAAGGCAAAGCATTATGCAAAAGATACAATAATAGAGATGTCAGCAGAACCAACAACCACGCTATAATGCATCAATATGTGTTATAGCGTGGCTTTGTTTATTGTCTGTAAAAGTAATCTTGATTATCAGTATGTGCAAATTTTGCACCGGTTCAATCTGTTTTAACAAATATTAACCCTGTGGCGCTAAACAAACCGCTTTTTAGTGCTGTTTAATAATTGCAACTCACCTGATGCGGGTGTGTGGATATGTGAATACCTGCCTCCCGCGATTATGTGCAAACATAACAGGCTAATTGAATTGCATAGTAGTTTTGTCGTGTTTTATTTTGTGTTTGTGTTATTGTAGCCCCCCGATGTGAATCGCGGGGCTACTGATTTTTGCAATGCGCCGTAGGCGAATTGCCACCCCTGCGGTTTATTTTGTGTTTTGCTGCTGCAATGCGCCGTAGGCGAATTGCCACCCCTGCGGTTTATTTTGTGTTTTGCTGCTGCAATGCGCCGCAGGCGAATTGCCATCCCTGCGGTTTATTATGTGTTTTGCTGTTGCAATGCACCGCAGGCGAATTGCCACCCCTGCGGTTTGTTTTGTGAGTGTCGTTGCAATGCGCCGCAGGCGAATTGCCGCCCCTGCGGTTTATTATGTGTTTTGCTGCTGCAATGCGCCGTAGGCGAATTGCTATCCCTGCGGTTTATTTTGTGAGTGCTGTTGCAATGCGCCGTAGGCGAATTGCCTTCAACGTTTCGTGTTTTGTCGTTGCAATGCGCCGCAGGCGAATTGCCTTCAACGTTTCGTGTTTTGCTGCTGCAATGCGCCGCAGGCGAATTGCAACCCCTGCGGTTTATTTTGTGAGTGTCGTTGCAATGCGCCGTAGGCGAATTGCCTTCAACGTTTCGTGTTTTGTCGTTGCAATGCGCCGCAGGCGAATTGCCACCCCTGCGGTTTGTTTTGTTTTTTCTTTTAGTTCCTCGGTGGTCAGTGAATATTCTTATGCTTGCGAACCTTACCCATTCACCTCACTCACACTTGCTGCACCAGCAGAACATACCGGGGAACGCCGCCTTTATATCCTCCACGCTATGCTCCTCCTTGAAAATGCCAAAGAACGATGAGCCCGAGCCCGACATAGATGCATACACTGCCCCCATAGCGTACAGTTTCTCTTTTATGGCCTCGCACGCAGGGTGCTTGGCAAACACGCTCTTTTCAAAGTCGTTCTTCATAGCTCCTTTCCACTGCTCGGCGGGCAGGGTGGCGATGTGGGCGAGGGGCGTTGCTGGTGCTGCAGGCACCACAAGCGAGTAGGCCTCTTTGGTCGATATATGAATGTCGGGCTTCACCAATACCAAATGGTAGCCCGCGAGGCTGCAGGGGGTGGGGGATAGTATATTGCCGATTCCTGTGGCATATGCGGGTGTGTTCTTTATGAAGAAGGCGCAGTCGGCTCCCAAGCGTGCGGCATACTCCTCCAGCTGCTCGTCGGTGAGCCCCAGTGCTGCCATCTCGTTAAGCATTTTAAGCGCAAAGGCTGCATCGGCCGAGCCACCTCCCAGGCCTGCGCCGGTGGGTATGTGCTTGTAGAGCGAAATGTCCACTTTGGGCAGATTGTGGTCTGCTGCAAGAATCTTGTATGCCTTCACCACGAGGTTATCGTCGTCGGTGCCATCGAATCGGGCATTGAACATCTTGAATGTATAAGCAGGGGCGTTCTCCTCCTCGGCAGGTGTAATCTCCAGAATATCCTGCAAGGGAATGGGGTAGAAGATGGTTTCAAGGTTGTGGTAACCGTCGGGGCGGCGTTCCACAACGTCGAGCCCCAAGTTTATTTTTGCGTTTGGAAAGGTAATCATAGCTTTCGTTTTTTTTCTCTTGTGGCAAAAATAACCCTTTAATTCTTTTTTTGCAATAGCGGCCTGCTTGCTTACATAAATGCTCGCACGTGCGCTTTCGCACGCGCAGTGTGCATTATCGCACGCTTGCAAGGTGTTGCGTGGCGTGTTAATGCGTTGTTTATTACTGCATTATCGTTTTGGCACGCTTTTTGTTTATGCATTTATATGTGGTCTGCAAAAATTGAAAAAGCAGGTGTTATAACTCTAAAATCCATTTTTTAGATTTATTTTTATGCAGTACGCGGCTCCTGTTTTATATTTGTGCAATAAATATGGGTGTTAAGTATAAGAATTTATTTATGGAATTTTGTAACCTATTTTCATTATAGGTGTCTATATGATAAACGCGCCTTGCTTTGTTTTAACAAATTTTAACAGGGGGGCAAATATATGAATGGAGAAATTATATTTGCAAAGTATAAGAATGTTGCAAATGAATTGCAAACTTGGCTTTTGCCGTTTACAGCCAAAGTCTATGTTACTTTGTATTACTATGTTGCAAAACCGTACACCATTGTCCGCAAACGGACAACGAATGAGATAATAAATGTCTGCTAACCAATGCATTAAATTT
Organism: Bacteroidaceae bacterium; assembly: GCA_017536765.1. Classification (GTDB taxonomy): domain Bacteria; phylum Bacteroidota; class Bacteroidia; order Bacteroidales; family Bacteroidaceae; genus HGM04593. The sequence continues at coordinate 12,376 of JAFXGV010000062.1, read as the reverse complement.
TTGGCACGGTTTTTGTAATTGTTACATTAAAGACGAAAATAACAAAATGATAATATGAAAAAACTGCTTTTTACACTTTTGTTTCTGCTCACAAGTTTTGGCATTGCCGCGCAGTGGGCTCCTGCGATAAACGAGTATCACTATCGCGGTGGCACGGTATGTTTCCGTGGGGAATTTGTCAATGTGCCCGACGGCAAATACCCTCGGCACATTCTGCTGTTATTCGATAATATTTTCGCAAACACCGAGGAAACCGTGCTTGTTACCGTAAACAGCGACGGCTCTTTCAATAGCAATGTGCGTATTCCCCACAGCACTACGCTCTATCTGCGTGCCGATGGTTATGAAAACTCACTCCCCAACGACCTATATTTCTTTGTGGGCGATACTGTTACATTAACCGTGGATGCCGCAGCCCGCAAAACAACCATCGCCCCCGGGAGCATAGCCTATTGGGTGGACCATTGCCGTAATATCCACGAGGAACTCTATAGCAAAAGTCCATACGGCGACCTCTCCTCTTGGTACGAGGTGGGCCGTAAAGGTACCCGCGACGATGTCGAAAAGTTCTGCCGCAATCTTGGCAAGGTAGTGGAGCGCACCATTATGGATATTGAAAAAGGCAATTTCTCCCTGCCTGCCGATATACACCCTATAGCAGCCGATATCATTAGAATAAATGCCATCTTCACCGGGTTGTATCATATATTGGATATACGTTCTCTTTATAACTACCGCAAATATGCACCCCATTTCGACGAGGCAAGCGGGCGCACCATTCCCAAGGCTGTAGAGGGCTTTGAACCACTCGACAACAAATGGCTGTTCAAGTTCCTGAAAAAGCACGAAACCATCTTGCTCGATAATCCTCTTGCCGCGCTATATGAAAATGCCGATGTTCTCATAAACCGTATGGAGTTCGGCCCTTGGGACTTTAATTGCAACGATTTCACACTACCCATAAAGAGTGGCACTCCCCAAGATATAGAAGATTATGCCTTTGAGTTTGTGCTGCCTACCGAATATGACAAACAATTCCTTGACGCGGCACTCCCGATGCGTGGCGACACATTGCTCACCATAAGCGAGGCGTTTACCGGTGTCATCGAGCGGTTACAGGAGGAGACAGGCCTGCAGTGTACCGGTTTTATGATGCAGTGGCAGATAATGCGCCACCTGTTCGGCTTCAGAATAAAAGAGCACCAGGCCCACCCCGATGTGGTTGCCGAGTATGTTGCCGAGGCAATGCCCCTCTTCACAAGCCCCATAATAAGCCACCACTTTATAAAGGCCTATCGCGAATATGTGAAGAAATACGAGGTGGCAACAGCAGGCGACAACATTACCGACGACGAGGTGCTGCAACGTATAATAGCCCCCTACAAGGGTAATGTGCTATTCCTTGATTTTTGGAATATGGGCTGTGGCCCCTGCCGTGCCGCAATGATGGAGCAGCGCAGTTTCCTGAATGATATGAAGGGGCAACCCGTAAAGTTCCTGTATATCACCGAGGATAAGTACCGCGAAGCATCAGAAGAGTGGCTTGGTAGCACATACATAGAGGGTGAGCACATATACATCAGCAGCGACGATTGGAACTATCTGCAGGCAAAACTGCGTTTCATCGGTATTCCCTTCTCTTGCATCGTAGATATGAATGGCACGCTGCACCGCGATATGAACCACACAATGGTAACTGAATACCTGCCTTGACCTTGCCGATGACAAGCAGCATCTGAATAATCAATCTCAAAACAATCAACAAAATGAACAAGATATTACTAACCCTGCTATTTGCATTGGCCACCCTGTGCGGCTTTGCACAGGAGTGCATAGACTATAACAAAAAACTACATTGTCACATTGAGGGCGAGGTAAAGGAGAGCACTTTCACCCGCATACTGCTCATTATTGGTGACGGCGACCCAAGGGTAGTGCCCGTAGATACCATCTTGGTAAAGGATGGGCATTTCTCCCACGACCTTTATGTTGAAAAACCTGAATTCTATCAGCTGTTTGCTTGTGAGGATTACAACAATGGTTGTTGGATGCCGCTGGATTTCTTTGCCGAGGAGGGAGATGTTTATGTTACATTCTACGGCTATGCAATAGATGATGCTCCACTTCCTACACTGCATTCACAGACACCACTCAACAAAGAGCTGATAGCCTACAAGAAAGACATTGAAGAAAGGTTCTACTTGCCTATGAGACAGGAGGAGGCTGCTTTGGAGAAAGCAGGAAAACTTTTAACAGCTGAAGGGGCAGCCCTCAAGAAACTGTACGATGAATGTGAAGACCGCGATTCGTTAAATAGCCTTAGAGAGAAAATAGAGCTGTTAGAGAAAGAAAACCGCCTTTATACACAGGAGTACAAAGTATTTATGGAGAAAGGCGAAAAGCTAAGGAAAGAGATGTATGCATATGAACTTGACTACATCACGAACAACCCGAACCTGGTAGGACTTTATCTGCTCAACCAAGCAAGGCAAAGGCTTTATAACAAGGACGATGCTGTTAAACAGCCATACGTGGATGTTTTCAAGCGTGTGTATGATGCCAGGTATCCCACAAATAATATGGCAATAGCCTTGCGGAATTGGGTGTCATCGATGGATGTGCGTGTAGGCTCACGAATAATTGATTTTACTCTTCCCGACCTCAATGGAGCAAAACACACCCTTTCAAAAGAGATTGAGGGGAAGATTGCCATTGTTGACTTCTGGGCATCGTGGTGTGGTCCTTGCAGACGGACGTCAATGAGTTTCATCCCTTTATACAATAAGTACAAGGATAAAGGATTCACCATCGTTGGAGTTGCAAGCGAATTGGAAAGCGAAGATATGAGGCTTGCAGTGGAAAAGGACGGTTACCCGTGGCTGAACCTGCTCGCACTGCGAGGTGTGGACAATATTTGGGAACGGTACGGCATTAGGGGTGCCGGAGAGGTGTTCCTTGTAGATAAAGACGGAACTATTCTTGTAATTGGAGCAACCGCCGAGGAGGTAGAACAGATACTAAAAGAAAGATTATAATTTGTAAGCATAAAATGTTTATGAAAAAACTATTCTTAACCCTTGTCGTTGCATTTGCCACCGTTTGTGGCATTGCGCAGGAGAAAGTTTGGGAAGATGTCGTAACTGGCTACAGAACGAGCACTGTCTTTGATGTCAAGAAAGTTTGGTTTTACCCCGATAGAACCGATGTGCTCTTGCACATAGATTTCCCCGCAGGCCGTCAGGCGAGGATTGCGTCGGGCACTACACTCAATGACGGTGTAAGCAGTTATGCTTTGAAGGGCAAGAGTTCGGGAGCGTACGACGGTGCGATGTATGTGGAGTATGATGCTCCTTTTGTGGTTCCTGAAAGTGGAGAGATTGATATCCTGCTCTCGTTTGAGCCATTGCCTACAGGCACTGAACGCATTACACTCAACGGTTACGATGGTTGGGTTGTGCAGAATATACGCAGTGCAGCTACCTTGCCGAGTGGAATAACCGACACCTATTGGCGTAACAATGCCACTGGTGATTGGCTGATAGGCTTTGCCGAAAAACAGGTTATCTACGATTCACGCTTTTGGGATATAAAGTCAATGGCGGAGAAGCGTGGCGGTTACACTCTTACCGTTGAGAACGGCAGTGATGTGCTCGACATCAAGGTGGGCAATTTGAAGAATGGTGCCCGTACAATCAAAGTCGGCGATTCAAGGGCTGTGAAGTGCAGCCCCATAACTACTGCTGCATTGCCCGATTACCCTGTGAAAGACAACCGCGTGGGCTTCAAGGACAACGGCTACGCCTTGGGTGATAGTGTTACAATCGTCGGCTGGCTCAAGGATATGCCTGCCGAGGCTTGGCAACGGGGTGGCAACGAGTTTGAGGTAATGGTACATAATGTTGTTACACGCGAACCCGGCGGTTTGTCATTGTATGCAAAAATGGATTCATTGGGACGTTTTACACTAAAAATGCCGTTACAGAATACCTCGCAGGTGTTTGTTGGTTGGAAAAGAACAATGGTGAGTACAGTGCTTGAGCCGGGGGAGACATATTTCTTTCTCCACGATTTCGGCACTGGGCAGAAACTCTTTATGGGCAACGATGTGCGCCTGCAAAATGAGTTGACAGCCTATCCGGCTACATTTATGAACGAGCGCATAGAGCACGACCATGCCACTCAGGAGCAGGCTATGGAGTTCTTGCACCACGTAAAGGAGTGTGGCCGTCGATATAATGCCGAACTGCAAGAGAGAGTCGGGGAGCACCCCATGCTTTCGCGCCGATATATCGACTATCTCACAGGCTATTATCGTGCCGGGATGGGCGAGAGCCTTATGCAAGGGATGTACAGTGTTGAAGGCGACAAACTGCCGGCAGAATATATTGCCTTTGCCGACTCTCTTTGGAACAGTATGATAGCACCGTTATCCACCGATGGGTTTTCAACGTTGAGCAGCCCCAAAAGCCTCTATCGCGACTATATCCGTTTCTTGACTGATTATATGTATTATAAAGTACAGAATATGCCAGAACAGGAAGGCTCTGTGGCAAAGACATTACAACGTCTTGCTGTAGAAGGTGCAATCTCGCTAAATGAGAAAGAGGCCGATGCTGTGAAACGTTACGACAGTGAACTTGAAAAGATGAAGGCACAACTTGCAACACTTGACGGTGAGGCGGAGAGAGAAAAACTTATAAGCGAATTCAATAATAGTGAAATCGTGTATATTATAAACGATGTGTGGAACAGTAATGCTGATGCAATAATAAGGGAATTTGCTGTCAAAATTCCGCAGCATGCGATAAGCTGTCTGCCAAACAACAAGGAGATATACGATATTTATATGGCCGGAATCATCTGGAACGAAATAAACAACCGCCGTGTTCCCCTACCGGCAGATGTGATAGAGTGGGCAGAGAAGAATATATCGACACCGGTTGCAATAAACACGGTGCTGGAGATGCAGAACAGATATCTTGCTTTGCAACGTCGTGCGCTATCAGGTAGCGAAAGCCTGAAAACCAACGACGAGGTTAAGGAAATGAGCGACGGTGAGAAGATTCTACGCAAGCTCATCGAGCCATACAAAGGCAAGTTTGTATTGGTCGATGTGTGGGGAACATGGTGCAGTCCCTGCAAACGGGCTCTTTCGCACAGCAAGGAACTGTATGAGAGAATGGCGCCGTATGATGTGGTCTTTCTCTACCTTGCCAACCGCAGTGATGATGGGGCGTGGAAGAACGTCATAAAGGAGTATAATGTCACAGGCGAGAATGTAGTACATTACAACTTGCCTGCATTGCAACAGAGTGCTGTGGAGCGTTTCCTCGGAGTAAACAGTTACCCCACATACAGGCTCATAGACCGCAACGGCAATCTGCTTGACGTAAATGCCGACCCAAGAGACTTAAATGTATTTGAGAATTTAATAAAGATGATAAAATAATTACATTCAGTTATGAAAAATTTCATTGTAACCACACTGTTATGCTGTATCTCGTTTTGTGCAACAGCGCAGAAAAACGAAACCGTAGAGTATCCCTTTTTCCGCACAAAGAACACACGTGTATTTGACATAACTAAAGTAACCACAAGCAAGGAATATACCGCGCTCGAGGTCTATTTCTATGCAGCCGATTGGGTAAAAGTAATTAGCACAAGTATCCTCACTGGTAACAGCAGTGGCAAGAAATATAAATTGTTGCGCAGCGAAGGTGTCGATATAGACCAAGAGACCGCATTGCCGGTAGGTGGTTATATGAAAGCAACCCTCTACTTTGAGCCATTGGATGCAGCCGACCGCTCATTCGACTTTTCCGAGGGAGAGAATGTACCCAATGGTTGGGAAATTACAAACATATCGCTCGCCCCTTACAGCCTCAAAAAGGTATTGGAAAAAGATAAAAAGTGGGGAAAAAAGAGTGTGTCGCCATTCGCACGTGAATATTGCAGCGACAGCATAAGGATAGAGCTCGACATTAAAGATAGCAGCGAAAAAATCGAAATGTATTATATGCACGGCTTGAGCTTTGTAGAAAGAAAATTCTCCAACGGCCGATATTCATACTCCATACCGGCGTTTAACACAATTACAATAATCGCATATTTCCCCAATAACGAATATAAAAGGTTAGTGGCATCGCCGGGCGACAATATAAAAATTTCGTACGACGGGGCAAGCAGGCAGGTAAAGGCTGTTACTGCCGATAACGAGATGCAACGCTGCATAGACGAATATGACAGATACAACCGGGCAAGTGGAATCTATGAATCCCCCGTGGGCTATGCCTTGTCGCCACAGCAACTGTTCTACGACTACATTGCGGGAACGCTCAAGCGCAATATGATGCGCTTGCAGAATTTCATTGACGAGCATCCCGGTTTCAATGAAAAGGCTGCATATTTTCTGCGCACAAACATAAAGACAGAAACGCTGCGTGAATTGCTCCAGTATCGCTTCAACATACGCAAGCAGCAACAAAAATGTTTCTCAAAAGAGACTATGGCACTTATCGATGAACTGTTTACCGATATTGTCAATCCGCTTACAATGAGTATAAGTTTTAACAGGATTATGATAGACTATGCAGGTTACCGGAATGACCTATGGATGCGAGGATTAAGAGTGGCGCTAAATGTAAACACATCAGATGCACTGCGCACACTAAACAGCATAGGAGAAATAAAACTCAGTAAAAAAGAGATAGAGACAATAGAACAAGGGGGTTATCTGCTGAGTCTCCCTCTTGCAATAGCCCTTAATATGGTAGATGACACCGTAAAAGCCGCGCAGGAACTAAAAGATTCCACAATAGTAAACAAGCGTTACAGTGCCTTGCTCAAAAAATATGGCATTGATAAATTGACAAAGCGTGAGATTGAAAACTATTCCACAGCCTATAATTATCTGAAGGTAGGAGATGGAATAAAATCCCTCCCCATAACCGATGAGGATAAGAAATTTGCCGTAACATTCATAAATTACGAAGAGCTGTCCGATGGTAACAAGTCGCTTAACGACACAATATTAAATATTGCTATGCGTGGGCTCGAGGATTTTGCCCCTGCTCGGCATCTGGTAGAGCAGAATAACTATATGCGTAAATTGGAGGCACAGGAATTGGAGGTGAAATATCTGCGCAACTGCGCCGAGCTTACCCCTGAGACACTGAAAGCCGATTCGCTACTCGCTGCAATACTGGAGCCACACAAGGGAAAAGTGGTGTATGTCGATTTCTGGGGCACTTGGTGCAGCCCCTGCAAAGAGCAGATGAGCTATGTGCCCGCAGTGAAAGAGGCACTTAAAGGCAAAGATGTGGTTTTCCTATATTTTGCCGACAACAGCCCCGAAGATGTGCGGCAGACAATCGTCAAAAGATTTGGTATTTATGGCGAAAACACATTCCACTACAACTTGCCCGACGAGCAGCAGCATTCGCTAAAGGAGCTGTTGAACATAAACAGTTTCCCCACCTATCTGCTGTTCGACAAGGAGGGTAGGTTGGTTAGCCGCACTGCACCGCGCCCGCAGCAGAAGGATATGCTGCTGAACGAAATACAAAAACTGCTTGATGAATGATTGATATGTTTATATAAAACCTTTTAAATACAAAATACGATGAAAAAAGTACTTACATTATGCGCCCTGTTATTTGGTGTGTTTGCAGGCAACTACGCGCAGCAAATTAAAAAAAGCACACCTGTGTTCGACGACTATCTGCCCCTGTTGCAGCAAGCAGGGTACAATGTGTTTACCTACGATATTTCGGCATTAAAGGATACAACGTACAACATCACATTCATCATTCGCGAGTATGCCGCCGGCAAGCATCTGCAAGATAAGGACTTGCGCATAGGGCTGCGTGCCAACCGTTATATGCTGGCCGAATTCGATGAGGCCGACCGCGCCCAAGCGATAGCCGACGGCATTGCCGAAGATGCCGCCAATGGGGTATTCAGACTTGCAACAAAAATAGGCATAGGTTTTACCCCTGCGCAGAGCGATACTCTGCAAAATATCCTCTTTAGGGCGTATGGCAAAGAACTGTTGGCGCAATCGGGCAGCAGGGTGGTGTTGCGCGATGTCCGTATGGATAATGAACGTGCCGATAATGAGAACCGTAATTTTATCAGATACACTTTTCGTGAATTCAAGGAAGAACCATTTGTCACCGACACATTTATACCGCTACTGATGTATGCATCATTTTGGTGGGACGCCGAGCACAATATCTATCGCTTTTGCGGCGACACTGAGCTCACGAAAGATATGACTTCTTCGCTTTTCAAGGATTCGCCTCACTATTACATCATAGGTGTAGAGTTCAATAAACAGTAAATAGATTTAGTTTCATAACGTAAGTGATGAAGATGACTAAAAAGTGTATTTTTGCGTTACACTTGCCTTCAAAATCCTCATTTACACTCAGTAAACTGCGGTTTTTCAGGCTGCGCAAGCCTTAAACTACATCTTTTTATTCATCTCCATACAAAATGAGGCTGCTAAAAAAATTTTTTAGCAGCCTCATTTATAAACCATACCTGCATATATATCCTCCTATCCATTACCTGCAAAGTATAGGATACCTTAATAAATGTTATTGATAGCGGGCGCGGGAATGATAAAAACGCAATAAATGTTAAACAGATGAATATTTTCTATTGGAAACTTTTGTGATTGGAAAATATATATCATATTTGCAATAGTTTCCAATGGAAACAATCGTAAGGTGAGTATAAACAATTAAAAAATACATCAAAATATGAAAACAAATTCAGTGCCCAAGTATCTAATCGTGGGAGGAGTAGCAGGAGGAGCTACTGCCGCAGCACGCATTCGTAGAAACACCGAACAAGCGGAAATCATACTGTTCGAAAAAGGTGAACACATATCATATGCCAATTGCGGACTTCCTTATTACATAGGAGGAGTGATTCAAGAGCGCGAGAGGCTATTCGTGCAAACCCCCGAAGCATTTGGACAACGTTTTGCAATCGATGTGCGTACTAAAAGCGAAGTTATCGGTATTGATGTGAAACAGAAAACCGTACAAGTTCGCACCGGCGACGGACGCGAATACACCGAGTCTTATGACAAATTGTTGCTCTCCCCGGGCGCCTCTCCCGTTCGTCCACCCCTTCCGGGCATCGAAAGCGAAGGTATCTTCACGCTTCGCAATGTGGCCGATACCGACCGCATCAAACAATATATGCAACAACATCAAGTAAAGCGTGCTGTGATTGTTGGTGGAGGATTCATAGGATTGGAGATGGCCGAGAACTTGCAACATACCGGTGCTCAGGTGGCAGTGGTCGAGATGGCCAACCAAGTTATGGGCCCTATCGATTATTCTATGGCTTCGTTAGTTCACCGGCACCTCGAGGAAAAGGGAGTTCGGCTCTATCTGGGGCAAGCTGTTGAATCATTTACACGTGAAGATGGTCACCTCACCGTTAATTTCCGCTCGGGCATTCGGTTAGAGGCCGATTTGGTATTGCTCAGCATTGGTGTCCGTGCCGAAACTCGATTGGCTCAGGAAGCCGGTTTGAAACTGGGCGAGATGCGCGGTATTTATGTTAATGAGTACCTGCAGACCTCTGACGAGTCGGTCTATGCCGTTGGCGATGCCATTGAGTTTCCGCACCCCCTCACCGGTAAGCCGTGGTTGAACTTCCTTGCCGGACCGGCCAACCGCCAAGCACGCATTGTGGCCGACAATATGGTCTTTGGTAACACTAAAACCTACGAAGGCTCTATAGGCACATCAATAGCCAAAGTGTACGATATCACCGTGGCCTCCACCGGTCTGCCTGCCAAACGGCTCAAGCAGATGGAGATTCCATACCTCTCGGCCACCATTCATTCAGGCTCACACGCCGGTTACTATCCTGGTGCTTTACAGATGACCATAAAGATTACCTTCTCGCCTAAAGACGGCAAATTGTTTGGTGCGCAAATTGTTGGTTACGACGGAGTGGACAAGCGCATCGACCAATATGCACTTGCCATCAAGAATGGCGCTACAGTATCGCACCTCACCCAATTAGAGCATTCCTATGCGCCACCATTCTCCTCTGCCAAGGACCCCGTTGCCATCAGCGGTTACGTGGCAGGAAATATCCTTAGCAAAAAAATGGTGCCACTCTATTGGAGAGAATTGCAACAAGCCGATTTAAGCAAAGTCTCTTTGATTGATGTACGCACAGCCGATGAAGCCTCGTTGGGCAGCCTCCCCGGAGCTATCAACATACCGTTGGACGAACTACGTGCTCGGATGAATGAGATTCCGACCGACCGCCCTGTATACTTATTTTGCGAAGTAGGTCTGCGTGGATATCTTGCCTCGAACATTTTGAAAGGGCACGGCTATACCGATGTGCGCAACCTCATCGGTGGTTTGAAACTCTATGAATCGGCCGTTAAAGTCGTACTGCCACCCGAGGAGGCCTCTGCCAAAGCAACAATGTCGAGCGCGCCATCCGTTTCATCTGCTCAAGTAATACAGGTAGACGCATGTGGTATCCAGTGCCCGGGCCCCATACTCAAACTGAAGAAATGTATGGAAACGCTTCAGCCCGGCCAACGTCTGGAAATACGTGCCACCGATGCCGGCTTCCCCCTCGATGCCGAATCCTGGTGCCGAACCACAGGCAATCATTTCGTCGAGAAACGCTCGGAAGGCGGTATGTATTACGCTATCGTCGAAAAGGCACTCCCCGGTACGCTCCCCAAAGTCAGTCCCTCTGTGCCTGAAGAAAAAGGTAAAACATTCATCCTCTTCAGTGACGATCTTGACAAAACTTTAGCTACCTTTGTACTCGCAAACGGAGCGGCCGCTACCGGCAAGAAAGTCTCCATCTTCTTCACCTTCTGGGGATTGAACGCTATCAAGAAAGCAGACAAGCCCCGTGTAAAGAAAGATATATGGGGACGAATGTTCGGTTGGATGCTCCCCTCCGATTCTACCAAACTCGCCCTCTCGCAAATGAATATGCTGGGCATCGGTGCCAAGATGATGCGCTACCTGATGAAACAAAAAGGCGTGGATTCATTAGAAACCCTCCGCCGACAAGCCATCGATAACGGAGTGGAATTCATAGCTTGCCAAATGTCGATGGACGTTATGGGCGTGAAGCGAGAAGAATTGTTAGACGAAGTAACTGTAGGTGGAGTAGCTACCTATATGGAAAGAGCCGAACAGGCCAATGTAAATCTGTTTATATAAAAATGGAAAAGATAACCTGTATATGTGTCATGAGAGAGCTTATGAAAGCTCTCTCAAACCTTGAAACCCAATTGATGGAGAGCCACGGCGTTACATTGAACGAAGCTATGGCCCTATGTGCGATTGGAGACGAATGTGTCACCGCTTCTGTCATTTCCGAGCGTACCGGCCTACGCCCTTCGCACACCTCCAAAGTGGTCGCTTCTTTGGAAAACAAAAAGCACGTTGTCCGTAAATTAGGCAAACAGGACAAGCGTCAAATGTACTTGTCGCTGAGTGCATCGGGAAGAGAATGCTTAGCGCAAATCAAGGTATATGCATTCGACATACCTTCTATGCTGCAACCCATATTTCGGGAGTATAATCATTAATGTTTCTCTTCGAAGCGTTCTGTAATTTATCATATTACCTCACCAACGAGGTGCTTGCACTGATAGAGCGCCTGCCGGTGCGTCAGGCTAAAGCATTCCGCTTGTTTATCGACACTACAGCTATGACGACATTGCAGTGGCTATGTGCGTTTCGGTGAATAATGTGCGTAACTATATCCGCGCGGCGCGTGTGGCTCTGCGCAAGATGCTTGGCTGGGATTAGAGCATTATCTTGCTGTTGAATAAAAGTGCAGAATCGTAAATGTAGATGTGACTTCTGACGTCAGTTCCTGCAATATGCTTGGATATTACACTTTGCCTATGCTCGTTGCAGGCGATGCACGAAAAAAGTTTTATCCCAGCTTCGCCGTTAGTAACTCATTCTTCAAAAATGAATATACATACTGTGAGCTTTGAAAATATAGTCCGGTATTAGGATCGCACAATTTTGAATAAGTTTCGGAACCATACATAGCATCAAGAGCCTCAGTAATGGTCATATCAAAGTCCTTTGCAAGAAATTCGGCAAGGTCGGCAGCCAACGCCTCTTTCATATAGTATGCCTCTTCTTTAGCTTAATTTTCCCGTCCTTAACTTATTGAATAATATTATGGAAGTGAATGAGCATTTGTTCTTATTCGCTTCCATGTATAGAGAGGTTATAATATCTCGCTTTATTTATATTTGCATATATAGTTTACCTAAAGTGCTAACTAAAAGTCTGTTTTCGAGCAAATAATCTATTATATACTCAAATGCCATATATTAAGTTTGAGT
>JAFXGV010000004.1 GCA_017536765.1 Bacteroidaceae bacterium | reverse complement strand
GCCATTTTGCGCCGCCAAGCGAGTTCCGGACACCCCAAAAACATCAGCTACGTTTTCCGTTAAGAAAGCGACCATATGCGCAGAGTTCTTTGGTACTTTCTATCGGCATAGAAAGTACATAAAAAATATAATTTAATTGAGAGAATGCCAGATAATCAGCACCGAAAACTTTATAGCAAGACAAATTATCCACGGCATGCAATCTTGCATTATGCCGAGTGCAGCCGAGCTTGCGCTCGTCGCAAGACTGAGGAGGTTTTGTGTGTGCCCTGGCTACATAGGTGCAACATCCTATGGATGATATTGTCTTGCTATAAAGTTATCGGTGTTATTTATCGGCTATTCTTTGCTTTTAACTTGCTTTTATACGTTCTTTCATCGCGTGAAAGAACCAAAACGCCCGGCACACGCAAAAATCAGTCACAACAGCCTTCTGCTCACGAGTCGCAAGCGACATCCTTCGTTTGCCTGTTGTTTAACGCAAACAGCTTTTCGTTCAACCATCGGGGACAAAAGAACTCGCTTTTCACGCAATAACAGCAACAGGATGAACACCGCTCAAACAGCATTTGTCCTTTTCCACTGTTTGAACGGCTGTTTGCTGTGATTTTATCGGTGCCGGTCCTCTTTTTAGAATTACTTCTGCTTGTGTTTGAGCAATGAAAATCAATGGTAATTCCACACTCGCGAATCTATTAAGTGATACGCGCGAAAAAACACACGTTTTCGCTCGACAAAATATCCACGAAAAAACATAAATAACCAATTTATTACCAAAGATAATATTTATTTTACTACTTTTGCATAAAGCAAAACAATGCCACACCACGCATTGCCACTGCCAAAACAACAAAACAGCAACCAAGATGAAGAAGAAATCGACCGGAGCAATAAAAATAATACTCATAAACCTTGCGGCAATATGTGCCGTAGTGTTCCTCATATGCTACGCCGTGTTTGCGTGGCTCGACAGCTACACCTTGCACGGGCAGGTGATAGAGGTGCCCGCCGTGTGTGGCAAGCACATAGACGATGCAGCCGAGGCTTTGCGTGCCCAAAATCTTGATTTTGAGGTTATCGACTACAAGTACAAGAAGAACGGCCGCGAGAACGAGGTGGTGGAGCAGCTGCCTCTGCCGGGTGCGCAGGTAAAGAAGGGACGCAAGATACAGCTCACCCTGAACTCGGCAAGCGAGCCTTTGCAGCCGCTGCCCGACATTGTGGACAACTGCTCTTTGCGCGAGGCCGAGGCGCGTTTGCGTGCGGCGGGCTTCAAACTCACCGAGGGGGTGAGAATTGCGGGCGAAACCGATTGGGTATATTCGGTGCTTATGGGCAAAGATACTCTTGTGAATGGCTCCAAGGTGCCTATGGGTGCCACCCTCACTCTGGTTGTGGGCAACGGCGAGGAGCGTAATGAGGTGGCCGAGCCTGTTATGGAGAAGTCGTGGTTTGAATAATCCCGTTTTTCTATGAACGAAAATCTGTTTTTAGATGATTTTGACGATGTTTTTGCCGACGGCGACGAACTGCAAGCCGAAGAGACATTGTTCAAGGAGGTGCATCTTGTTGCCGACAAGGGGCAGTCGCCCATACGCATAGACAAGTTTCTCATCGACCACCTGGCCAACACGTCGCGTAACAAAATACAGCAGGCGGCCGATGCAGGGGCCATTGCCGTGAACGGCAAGGTGGTGAAGAGCAACTACAAGGTGAAGCCTTGCGACGACATTGTGATTACAATGAACACCCCGGCCTATGACAACAGCATTGTGGCCGAGGATATCCCCCTTGACGTGGTGTACGAGGATGACGACCTTATGGTGGTGAACAAGCCTGCGGGGCTTGTGGTGCACCCGGGTTGCGGAAACACGCACGGCACGCTCATAAATGCTGTGGCGTGGCATTTGCGCAACAACAAGAATTTCGATGCCAACGATCCGCAGGTGGGGCTTGTGCATCGCATAGACAAGAATACATCGGGCCTGTTGGTGGTGGCAAAGACTGCTGCGGCAAAGGCTCATCTTGGTATGCAGTTCTTCAAAAAGACCACCAAACGCACCTATAATGCGGTGGTGTGGGGCTCTATGAAGGAGGACACGGGCACGGTGGTGGGTAACATAACACGCAACCCGCGTAACCGCTTGCAGATGTGTGTGTCGCCCGACGAGGCGGTGGGCAAGCACGCCGTGACACATTACAAGGTGCTTGAGCGCCTCTCCTATGTGTCGTTGGTGGAGTGTAACTTAGAGACGGGCCGCACGCACCAGATAAGGGTGCATATGAAGCACATCGGGCACATTCTTTTCAACGACGATGTGTATGGTGGCGATGAGATTCTCAAGGGTACCAACTTCAGCCGCTACAGCCAGTTTGTGCGCAACTGTTTCAAGTTGTGTCCCAGGCAGGCGTTGCACGCCAAGACTTTGGGGTTTGTGCATCCCACGACGGGCGAGATGATGTTCTTTGATTCCCCTCTGCCTCAGGATTTTAACGACCTTGTTGAGGCTTGGAGGCGTTACTCGCTGGCGAGTGCTTCGTATAATCAATAGCTTTTTGCTTATTTGCAAAAGGTGTGGGCTTGCTCTGAAATCCTCGCTGCTGATTATCAGTTATTCTCTCATTTTGGTTATATTTTTTATGTACTTTCTATGCCGATAGAAAAGCGCGATTAAGCGAGCGCAATGTAAGTTTACTTACGAATTGCCGAGCGAGAGTGCTTTATTCAAAGTACCAAAATTCGTGCCAGCGAGTGGGAGCAAGCTTGCTTGCACACGCAACGAGCGGAAGCTCGGCTGCATTCGGCATAATGCAAGTTTGCTTGCCGTGAGTAATATGTCTTGCTGTAAAGTTTTCGGTGCTGATTATCGGTTATTCTCTCATTAAATCTATTTCTTTCTCTCCTTTTGTGCCGACAAAAGGAGCAAAAGCTCTGCACCTGGTGCAATTATTCGTTGTCGCAGTCGCTGCGGTAACAGCAAGCTGTTAGTTCTCGCTTGGTGCGCCAACTTCGCCACGCAGGGTTACGGCCTTCG
>JAFXGV010000061.1 GCA_017536765.1 Bacteroidaceae bacterium | reverse complement strand
CAGGGAGATGAATAAAAAGATGTAGTTTAAAGCTTTTGCAAACGAGCAAAACATAAAGTTTACTTTAATGTTTTACTGCGAGTGCAGCAAAGGTTCGCTATAAGCAGTGTGCTTGCGCAGCCTGAAAAACCGCAGTTTACTGGGCGTAAATGAGGATTTTGAAGGCAAGCGTAACGCAAAAAAATTGTGCAAACGAGCGAAATATAAAGTTTACTTTAATGTTTTACTGCGAGTGAAGCCAAATTTGGGGAACCAAATACACTTTTTAGTCATCTCCTTTGCATTTACAAGGATATATAAAAGGGAGTCCCGAGTGGCGCGAACGCCACCCGGGACAATATGAAAAAATTTACATCTTGTTTTTCTAAATTCTGTTTGATTTCTATTTATGTGTTTTGCCAGACATCAATGCTGTCGGTAAAGAATTTTATTATCCACGGTAAAGATACAACTTAATAATTTCCCATTCTTGGTTCTTTCCGGTTCTTCTACACTGCAAAATATTTTTTCGTGCATTGCAGCAGGTTGTTTTGACACAACAAGAAGGTGGTTAAAACCCCACCCTCCTGTGCTGTTCCTTGTTGTTGAGTTTCTCGCAAGCGCAGTCTTGAAGAAGCGAGTTCAATGTAAAGGCCTCGTTTCCGTGGAGCACACAATTTATAGCGTGCTTACGTGCAATGTTCTCTATCTGCCCACCACTGAGGTCGTGGCTCGCGGCAAGTGTTGCAGCATCGCTCTCGCTAAGTTCGGGAATCATCTGCTGCCATATTTTGGCACGAACCGCGGCATCGGGCTTCTCAAACTTTATCTTGTAGAGGAAACGGCGCTCGAATGCAGTGTCGAGGTTCTCTTGCAGGTTTGTGGTTGCTATCATTATGCCGTCGAGTGTCTCCATCTCCTGCAGAATAATGTTCTGTATCGAGTTCTCCATTTTGTCAACTGCATTGGTGGCACCGTTCTTGCGTGTGCCTATAATGGCATCGGCCTCGTTAAAAAGCAAGATGGGTGCCAATGTGCAACGCTTGGATACTTCGCGGTAACGGTCGAATAGCGCCTTTATATTCTTCTCGCTGTCGCCAACCCACTTGCTCTTTATTTGCGGCACATCCACTACCATAATGTCGCGTCCGGTGTGCCTGGCAAGCTGATAGACAGTCTCGGTTTTTCCCGTTCCGGGCCCGCCATAGAAAAGGCAGGCAAAGCCCTGGCGGAAGCCGCGCTGCTGCATACGCTCGCGAATCTCAGCATATTTCTCGGGGGCAAAGAAGGTTGCAAGGTCCGATATACGGGCCTCAATATCGGTGGGGTAAAAAAGCTCTTTAGGGGTAATGTCGGTGTGCTGCAACAGGTCGGCACCACCCTCTTCCACTGCCGTTATGTTCATCTCAGAGAGAAGGTTTCTCTTGGCCTCCTCTGTGAGTTTGAAGCGTGTAGTGTCGGCAATGCCATTCACGCAAAGATGCTCTATGAGCCCCACCTGCATAAGGGCGTGCTTGCCGCTGCGCAATTCGGCCTTGAAACGGTTGAACTGTGCCTTTGAATCGGTGATGTCCTCTATTTGATCGAACCTTATATCGTCATCGTCCATGTTCACAAGCATATGGCAGAAGAAGAGCAACAACAGCAATTCTTCAGTTTCAAGCCTCAGCCTCTTAACCTCCTGCACAAAACGCACGTTGCCATTGTCGTCAAGCAGCTGTTTTATGCAGCCGATAAAGTCGGGCACGCTCACTGCGTTGTCATCGAGCTCGTCGAACAGTATATCAAGCTGTTCGAAAAGTTGTGCACAGTCGAGCCCGGTAAGGCGCGGTGCCCGGTACACTTCATTGTGTTTAAGCGCCTTAATGACGACTGAATTTACATCGAACTCCTCCTCGTCCTTTGCATTGCGGTAGCGCAAGAGACGGCGGCTTATAAGAGCGTCAATTTCGTCGGCATAACTGAGGATACGTATCTTGCTCATATCCAAGAAGCGTGCAATGTCATTAAGTTCCACGCGCTTGGGGCCCAGCTGAAGGCTGATGCTGAAAAGTATTGCCTGCAACTCAGTAATGCCATAGCTCTTGGCAAGGAAACTGCTGTATGGTTTTATCTTGCTCAGAATCTTTTTGTCGAGTTTTGAATCCTCGGTGTGTGCAATGATTTTCTCAATAGCCTGCAGCAGTGTGGGCTCCTCTTTTGCAATTTTCTTCTTTTCCATATTTTTGTTTGTGCTTATATATAATATAGACACAAATGGAAAAAAATTCAAAACCAAGAGCCCCAATCACCGAAAATAATTCGTAAGACCAAGGATATCAAGCCGTTACCAAAGTGTTAAAATACATAAGACACGGAATACAGGAAACATAAATTACAATACAATCTTATGCCGACAATGTGAATCTCATTGCCGGCAGAAAGAGAAGGCGATATTGCAAAAGTTATACCCCTGTATCGGCACGCCACTCGCTAAAGCCCAAAGTCCTTGTTAGAGGAATGTTTTCGAGAACACCCAGCAGAGCCTCCAGGGCATTGCGCATTGAACCCCTGTCGGTGAGTTCACCCACAGGCACACGCACGCCATTGGCTGCACATACGCTCCACTCGCCGCCCACAGGCTTCACAAAATCCTTGCACTCGCCGCTGTAGAGAGCGTCGTGCAACGTAAAATAGGCGGTGCGTATAAACTTGTCACGCTCGTCATAGTCATCGGGCAGGTGAACGGCAATATCAACCAGCCTCCACTCCGCATAATCGGCAGCCATTCTTATCTCCTTGCGGCAACGGCTTATCTTTGCGTTTGCAAACAGATGCTCCCTCGCCTTTTCAGGCTGTGCGGAATATGCAGCCACATTGCATACGGGGTTGCAATAGTTGTCATATGCCAGCTTGGCATTATCGAGTATCTCTTTGTATTCCCTGTAAAGTGCCGCAAAAGAAGATTCGCCATATTGTATATACAGCTCAATGTGCCTGCGTATGATTGGCGCGGCAAAATCGATGAAACTCACGTTGGGGTTGAAATTATATGCCAATGCGGCGTTTTTCACTCCCTGCATAGCGGCAAGGAGCAGTTTATGCATAGGCTTGCCACTGTTTTCATACTCAAGTGCGATGGACAGCACCCTGCGGGCAGAGAGCCAACGCAACTCGTTCGTCTCACAGCAAGTCTCATAATGGTCGGCAAGCATCTCCTCATAACTAATGTCCTGCTGATTTTCCGGTTCCGATAACGGTATGCGCCCCCCAGGCCGTGGTCCTTGCTGTATATCATCTAACAGGGAGCCTTCTTCGCAACTAATCAACGACTCTTCCTCGGAAATCCTTTTTATAAACTCATCGAGGTTGAAATTATCGTCTTTAAGGCACTCAATGATATCGGAAGCGCCCTTGCTTTTTGTTATTTTAAGTTGTCTCATAGGTCAAAAGATATGTGATGTATTTAAAGTTGTTGTAATGCTCGTTTTCAGGTCAACCTTTTTTTAGTCTTTCCTCTGCTTTTTTCTTGAAGAACTCCCTTAGTGTAACGCCCTCGTGCTTGCTTTTGACAAACTTGCCCTTGCTGTCGCTCCATTCAACATCAACAACGAGGTTGTCGAGGTCGTGGTCGGTAAGCCGGCGCCCCTCACTGTGCCCGTTCTTGGCTTCGAGCATATACTTTGCACCATTTATTGTGAGAAAGCAAATCTCGTCGCCGGTCTTTGGGTTTGTGAGCACCTTGCCGCGATACCTTACCAAAGGCTCCTCGTGCTTGTTGCTGAATGTAACCTCGTTGCCGTTGCGCTCCTTTAATACAAAATACCACCACTTCTCGTACTTGAACCTGCGCCGGTTTATTGGTTTCTCCACTGTGTAAAAATACCCGAAGTCAAATTTGAATGCCATACTTTTTTCATTTGGTTACAGGAATAATATAGACACAAATGAAAAAAAATTCAAATTTTCGGGTAGGCGCTATTGAAAATAATTTGCATCGCGTTGAAACACAACGCAATGCAAATAGTTAAAATTTATTAAACAAAAGTCGTCTTGAAATCAATAATTGATTATGACTGCCCTACTCCGTCAGTTCACTCTCCAGAAGTTTATGAGTGCCATCTCTCTCGCAGATGAATTTTAGCACCTCAATTATCCATCCTTCGTTATTCAGATCATGTGTCCTTTTTGTCCAAACCCTGTTCCATCTCCAGTCTTTCTTAAGTTTCTTCTCGCCTACACCGAAAAGCGACTTTGCCCGTTCCATCTTATCGGAGATTTCATCGTCCAGTTCTTCGTTTCTCTCCTTGTGGAATTCAAGCATAAGAATAATCTGGTCGGCCCTGATTTCAAATTGGTAATAGTAGTAACTGAAATCTATGTCCTTGAAATGGTTTTTCAATCCATCCGTCCTGAACTTTACATACACCTTGCTTCTTGAAGAGTCGTCAAGAAACACCCCCTTTGTCTCACGGAGTATTCTTATACAGTTATTGGAAACTTGTGAAGTGATATCATCACGATTCTCAAAAATGAGATCCAACGCT
>JAFXGV010000060.1 GCA_017536765.1 Bacteroidaceae bacterium | reverse complement strand
TCTTTTGTCCCCGATGGTTGAACGAAAAGCTGTTTGCGTCAAACAACAGGCGAACGAAGGATGTCGCTTGCGACTCGTGAGCAGAAGGCTGTTGTGACTGATTTTTGCGTGTGCCGGGCGTTTTTGCTCCTTTTTGACACAAAAAGGAGATAAAAGAGATTAGATTAAACAAAGAAAGACTCACGGGCCACCGAGAACTATAAAGCAAGACAATATCATCCATAGAATACTACACCGGTATAACAGGCTCGAATCATTTATTAGGGCGCACACAAAACCTCCTCAGTCTTGCGAAGAGCGCAAGCCGGCTCCTTCTGATGAGGAGCAGTTTAATGCCCCTACAACAGGCGGCCGCGCGATGAAAGAACGTATAAGAATTAGGATAAAGCAAAGAAAAGTTCGCGAGCCACCGATAACCATAAAACAAATCAACATAGGAGTTTACAGCAAGTAAAACCCCTATCAAAAGCCAACTGATAAATATTGAGAAGTGTATTATCCCAAAACTTTAGCGCAAAGTTAAACCTCTTTTAACTTTGCCGTAAACCCGATAGCCTCCACAGCCTTCACCGCCTCGTCGCTGTCAAACTTACCCGTAACCGCTGCCTCGCCCGTTACAAGGTCCACCGCCACGGTTTCCACTCCGGCTATGCCTTTCAATGCCTTCTCCACGCTTGCCTTGCAGTGGTTGCACGACATACCCTCGACGCAGATTACCACAGCGGCATTCTCGCTCTTGCAACTGCAATCCTCACCCTCGCAGTGTCCGCAACCACATTCGCAATTGTGGTGGTGGCTGTGGCGACGTATAAAGGCGTTTACAAGCAGTGCAAGCAATGCTACCGAGCAGATGGTGTTGAACACGGGCAACCCGTGGTGGCTGTGTGCGTGAATGGCGCTGAGCGGTTGCAGGAACCATTCGCGGGGCAGCAGATAGTCTATGCACATACCAAATGCCATAGAGCCTGCAATTATTGAGCCAATGTATATGATGAGCGAGCGTCGTCCCATAACCTTGTTCACAACAAGCATAGATGCGGTGTTCACGGCGGGGCCGGCCATAAGCAATACAAGCGCCGTGCCCGGTGAGAGCCCTTTGAGCATAAGCGCCACGGCTATTGGAATGGAGCCTGTTGCGCACAGGTACATTGGTATGGCAAGCAATAGCACCATAAGCATACTCAACAGCGAACTTTGCGCAAAGAATTCAAAGAAGGAATCGGGCACAAAGGCTGTGATGATGCCGGCTATCACAAGGCCGGCCACAAGCCAACGGCCAATGTCCTGCATCATATCCACAAAGGCATATTTTATGCCGCTTGCCAACTTTTGCCAAAAGCTCTTCCGGGGCTCCTCGGCAATGCTCTGCTGCGGCATAGCGACAGTGCTGTTTTCGTCCTTTTCATCGGCAAAAGTTATACCCAATATACCCCCAAGTATGGCGGTTATAATGGCCGCCACAGGACGCAAAATAGCAAACGGCAACCCCAAAATGGAGTAGGTTGCAATTATGGAGTCTATTCCCGTTTGCGGGGTTGATATGAGAAAAGCGGTTGTTGCCCCTTTCGATGCTCCCTCTCGTCGCAGCGACATAGCGGTGGGAATAACCCCGCACGAGCATAGCGGCAGCGGTATGCTCAAAATTATAGCATTTATTACCGAACGCACGGTTCTGCCACCTAAATATTTGCTGTATAGGTTGTTGGGGATAAACGCGTGCATAAGGCCGGCAAATAAAAAGCCCAGCAGCACATATGGCGACATCTGGTTTATGAGGTCGAGCATCTCTTTCATATTCTTCTTCGTTTTATGCAATTTGTGCCGCGAAGATAATGCAAAAATCTTGCATACAACTTCTATTTTTTCATTTGCAGGCATAAAAAATGCAAAAAACAGCTACATTTGCAGTGTATAAGAAACCAGCCTCTGTTATGAACTACGAAGAACTACTGCATAGGCACGATATAAGGCCCACTGCCGTGCGTCTGCTCATCCTCAAGGGTATAGCCGATTTTGCCGCCCCCTTTTCAATGGAGGAACTATACTTGTTCCTCGATACCATAGACCGCAGCACGGTTTTCCGCACCCTTGTCACCTTTGAAGAGCACCGGCTGTTGCATAGTTTCGAGGATGGCAGTGGCAAACGCAAATACTGTTTTCACCACTCCCACGAGGCTGCCGATGAGGCTTCGCACGCAGCCTGCCGCCACATCCACGCCACTTGCCGCGTGTGTGGCCGCACTATGTGTGTAACCACCCAGGCTGTTCCTGTGGTTCCTTTGCCCGATGGCTTTGAGGTGGAGAATGTTAACTATGTTGTCACGGGTGTGTGCTCCTCTTGCAAACGGCGTTCATAGGCTCTATGAACCACCTATTCTTTTTTGTTTTTTATTTATTTGCAATTGTTGTGCTTTTTTTCGTATCTTTGCAGTGATTTATAAAATAGCACATAAGTTTGCTTTATCTTACTGATGGGAGTTTTGGCTCCGGCAAGGTTCTTTTCCTTGTCAAACTTGGCGGTTTGTTGAAAGAAAAGTGAAGTGGTGCGCATATGTCTCCTCGTTGCATAGGCAGCGTGGCTATTGTGCGTATATGATAGTTTTATTGAAACGCCAATTTTGGGCTCTTTGTAAAATGTAGAGCCGTTCTCGTCAAGCAGATAACGCACGTGTTATCTGCTTTTTTGTTTGCAATAATCTTGGAATCGCTTTCGATAAATCTATTATTAACCCTATAAACAAAAGCTATGAATTTAATCAGTAAAAGGCTTTTCACAGCGGTTATGGCATTGTTGCTTACGTGCGCAGGCGCGTACTCGCAAGCCGTAATGTTCCCGCAGGAAAAGCAGCCGGGAACGGCAAATCTTAGCGAAGAGAACGGTATTTATACAATATCGAATGAACTCTTTGCTGCACAGTTCAAAAAAGAGAATGGCAAGCTGTTGTTTAACGGTTGTACCGAACTTGGCCTGCTTGCAGGCACCGAGCTCTTAACCGTTCAGCTTGCCGATGGTACGGAAATTCCTGCATCGGCCTTTACACTTGGCAATGTGGAGATGCAGCCTCTTGCAGGCAATCCTGCAGCCGTAAAGGGCTCAAAGCGCTTTGCAGGGCAGCAGTTGGTGGCGCAGTTCACACACGCAAACGGTCTCGGCATTGAGTGGCGTGCTGTGTTACGCGACGGTTCGCACTATATGCGCACCGAGGTGGATGTAACCACAACCACCGACATTGCGATGTATGCCATTACTCCAATGATTTACACCGTGCAGAATGTCGATGGCGAGAAGGCTCCCGCTGTAGTAGGTAACACCCGTGGTGCTGTTATTGCCAGCGATAAAATCTTTGCCGGTCTCGAAACTCCCATGGGTATTCAGACAGCAGGCGAGGCAACCGACCTTGAGTCGTTCGTGTTCAAGGCTTGGAACGGTGCCACTTCTTGGGCTTGGACTCCAGAGGATAGCGAAATACCTGCCGGCATCAAGAGCTTGACACAGTATGCACAGGGCACGGTCTTTGGCTCTCGTGGTTATCTTGTGTTCCGCCAGACTGGCGACTACACCATCACACTCGACTACACAAGCGGCAACAACCGTTTGCAGATATTGGGTGTGGATATTCTCGATGTAAGCGGCAATGTTGTCGATGGCGACTATCACTTTGGTTATACAGGTGGAAACGACAGCAACAGAGACTACACCGTTACAATTGACGAGGTTGGCGCATATATGGTTCGCATTTTCGTCAGCAACAACGGCAGTGGCGAGGGATTCGGCAGTGTGGGTACTATAGCCTATAGTAAAAAGATTACCCAGCCTGCGCTTGTGTACGACCTTGCATCTACAGAAACTCCTTATGTCACTCCCGATGTGATTGAGGTAATAGATGACGAGAATGATGCTATTGCCGAAAAGGTATTTACATTGCAGAGCGGAATGACATACTACATTGCTGCAAATGCAAAGCAAAGCGATGGTTCTTTCGTAAAACGTTATTTGTATATAAACGCCGACGGGGCTCTTGCAACAGCAACAGAGGTTCCCGCCGATGATGATACTAATTACAAGTGGACTCTCACATCTACTGGCGACGAAACTTGGTCTGTACAGAACGGTGGAGGCAAATACCTCTCTTATGGCAGCCCGCTCCAAGCCGGCGATGCTGCGTATGACTTCAAGTTTACCGACGATGCAGTGGTTGATGCCTATGGTGCGTTCTCGCTCTATAATCCCACATCGTCGGGTGGTAAATATATGGTGACAAAGGCCGATGGAACAAGCTACGACCAGAATGGTACAGCACGCAACGATGGCACTTGGTGTTCCGACTATCTCTTTACTACTTGTGTCACAACCGTGGGGCCTTTGAATGCCGAGAATCCCTCATTGAGTGATACTTGGGTAAGTGCTTGGACCGGTTTCAGTAACTGGGAAGGAACTCTGCCTTCAAGTACAACACTCACAGGTACAGCAAAATACAAGGATACAGGTTTCTATAATATAGGCCTTGGACGTCTCGAAGTGCTTTTCGATTACACAGGCGGTAACCACGGGCTTTACGTACTTGGCGTGCAAGTGGTAGATGCCGATAATAATGTTGTGGCACAGGAGTTCAAGAATGGCTTTACCGGTTCGAACAGCACGGTGACATACAATGTTTATGTTCCCGAGGCCGGTGTGTATAAATTGCGTTATATAGCTGACCATCGTAGCGGAGGTACCGATACCAACGGCTCTATAACCATTAGCTTCACAGAAATCGGCGGTATTACGGCTGCCCAGCAGCAGACAAAGGCGTGGACCTCTGCTTGGGAAGGCTTTGCAGTGTGGGACGATGCCCCCGAGGGATTAAAAGCGTATAATAGCTCTACAAATGCCGAAACAACACCTACAAGCATACAGTATACCGATCAACTTTATTGTATAAAAGCCGGTAAGCTATCCGTGTTGTACGACTACACCGGCGGTAGCCACGGTCTGCATCCTATGGGCGTGGTACTTATGGATTTGAATGGTAATGTTGTTTCTACCGATTATCACGCCGGTTTCACAGGCGGTCGCGATGTAAATAATACATATGTCGTTAGAGTGCCCGAGGCAGGTTTCTACACAGTGAGATTTGTTGTTGATAAAAACACCGGCGGTACACAAACTAATGGTACCATTACTCTCTCGTTGCGCGAAGTAACCACTCTTGGTTCACTTGCAGAGGACGAGGTGATTTCGCACACCTGGACTACCTCAAGTTGGGCGGATATTGCAGACAGCGAGGTTCCCAACCGTGTTGTTGAGGCCGGTTGCACAAGCAATAATGCCCGTATAATGGAGCAGATGATAACTATAAAGTCGGCAGGTGAGTTGAGCGTTAATTTCGACTATACCACAGGTGCCAATAAACTGATTATTGCCGGTGTTGACTTGATAGACGAGGCCGGTAATGTTGCTGTCGATGACTACCACGCAGGTGAAACCGGAAACAGCGATTCCAATAACACATATACAATAAATGTATTTGCCCCCGGCACATATACAATACGTTACTTTGTGAATAACACCGAGCCGCTCACATCATCGGGTAACGTTACAATATCGTTGAGAGTCGATTACACACTGCACCTTGTTGCTCCCGAAACTACACCCATCAAGGGTATGTGGCGTCGCCAGACAACACTTGCTGCGGGTACAAAATGGGATGTAAGTGCTGTTGTGGGCTTGATGGCCCCGGGACAGGCCCGTCGTTCGTTCCTTGCATACAGCGAGCGTGAGCGCGCAGTGCCTTGGCGTGCAGTTCCCGCATATATCTCGTGGTACGAAATCAATATCAACCGCAATAATGCGGCCCCCGGTGAGGAGCATACCAATACCGATGAAACTAAGTGCTTGCCCATTGTAGAGGAGTGGAAGAAGCAGCTGTTCGATGTTTACGGCGAGGCTCCTTATGCATTTGTTTGGGACGATGGCTGGGACGAGTATGGCACTTGGGAATTCCACAAAGGTTTCCCCGAAGGCTTTACAAATATGGACAACGTAGGTCGCGAGATGGGTGCAGGCCAAGGTGCCTGGTTAGGCCCTGTTGGTGGTTATGGTACAAGCGGTGGCTATCGTCGTGCATATTGGAGCGACAAAGGCGGTATGCAGTTGAGCAACCCCGCGTACTACGAGGTGTTTGTAAATGCTGTAACCAACCTGCTTCATACTTATGACTACGATTTCCGCTTCTTTAAGTTCGACGGTATCAGTGCACAGTTCTCTTCTGTGGGCCCCGATGCCGGTGCTACAGGCGAGGAGAATGCCGAGGCTATCATTATGGCCGAGAAGGTGCTCCGCAGCATTAAAGAAGATGTATTCCTCAATACCTCTGTAGGTACTTGGGCTTCTCCCTTCTGGTTCCAATATACCGATGCTGTATGGCGTCAGGAGAAAGACGATGGCACAATAGGCAATAACAGCAACAGCCGCGAAAAATGGATAACATACCGCGACCGTTTGGTATATCAGAACTTTGTTCAGAACTCGCCTTTGTGCCCCATCAACACATTGATGACTCACGGATTCATCTTTACCGAATATGGTGGTCCCGCCTCTTTCGACCGCTCTTGGAGAGCTGTTGTAAACGAGTTGCGTTGTGCCTTTGCTTGCGGTTCGGGTATGGTTGAGCTTTATAACGATTACGCTCTTACTAACTCGCTTGTCAATCCCGCCACAGGCAATGCCGGTGAGCTTTGGGGCGAAATTGCCGCTTGTATGAAGTGGCAGCGCGAGAATTCCGATGTGTTGCCCGATATTCACTGGGTAGGTGGCAACCCCTGGACAGGTGCCAAGGAGGAAATTTATGGCTGGGCAGCTTGGAACGCGCAGAAGGCCGTGCTTACACTTCGCAACGGTGCCAACGATGCACAGAGTATTAAACTCACCTTGCGCGAGGCACTCGATATTCCCGCTTATGTAAAAGAGGGTAGCACCATCACCTTGAGCCACGCGTTTGCCGACCAGCCCTCTATCGCAGGCTTCAGCGGTGTAGATATGAATACTCCTATTGATATAGATGCCGAGCTCACAATCACATTGCCCGGTTCATCGGTATTTGTATTCAACGGTGTTGACGACAGTTTCAGCGGCATTGAAAGAGACAAGTTCTACCGTTTCAAGGATACTGCCGGCAACTACATCACATCCACCGCAGCAGGCGAAACTCTTGCAGTGAGCGCCACAGCCGATGCCTCTACAATCTTCTGGTTGAACGAGGAGAGTGAGCTCCTTGCCTTCTCTAACGGTAAGTACTTGAATACATTCGAGGGTGGCAAAGGCGGTTTCGAGGCTGTTGGTCACGCGGGCAACGCCGTAACGTTTACAAAGGGTGCCGTAGATGGCAGCATCAAGATTGCAGTAGCCGATGGCCGTTACCTGCAGAGCAACGGAACAACCGTTTCAACTACTGCATCGGGCTACTATTGGTTTGCCGAGGAGGTTGAGGCTCTCCCCGTTACAATAAGTTCAGTGGGCTATTCTACATTGAATGCTCCCGTAGCTCTTGCCGTTCCCGATAATCTTTTGGCATACACCGCGGTAATCAATGGCGATTATATCGACCTTGTGGCTGTAGATGGTACTATCCCTGCCAACACAGCGGTGATAGTAAAAGCTGCTGCAGGTAAATATGATTTTGCTCTTGCTGCCAAGGCTGCTCCTGTGAGCGACAATGCGCTGCTGGGCACATTGGAGACTATAGCGGCAAGCACCGTGGCATCCCCCTATACATTGCAGACAAACAGAGACGATGAGGGTAATGTAACAGGTGTTGTAATGCGCAGATATACAG
>JAFXGV010000059.1 GCA_017536765.1 Bacteroidaceae bacterium | reverse complement strand
GTGCCAACGAGCAAATAGCAAAGTTTACTTTGGCTGTTTACCGCGAGTGCAGCCTATTTTCGCAGTCGCAGTTTTGCAAAGATAGTGCCAACGAGCAAATAGCAAAGTTTACTTTGGCTATTTACCGCGAGTGCAGCCTATTTTCGCAAACTTTAGTTTGCAAAGATACTAATAATATATATTATAGTGGGCTCTTTTTAGCGTTTTTTAGCAATCAACGCCTGTTTGTTTCGATTTATCGGTAATTTCTATAGCTGCAATAGAAAAAAATGAATACAATAAATGCAAAAAGAATGAAAAGAGTGTTATTTTTGCAAAATAGTTTGTGAAAACACGTGCCTTTTTGGGGGCGCAGGCCTTGCGGCTTTTGTGATGAAAATTATTAACTAATCAAATAATTATAATTTATGTTTAAAAATTTTCAGGGATTTAACGTCTTGGAGAAAATCCAGAAGGATAAATCCCATAAAAGAGAAAGAAAGTTGCCTCTGGCAACGCTGAAGCTCATTCTCATCGTAGCAGTTACAATGGTGGTGGCGTTGATACCCACCGAAACCTACCACGAGATTGGGCTCGAGGGCCTCACAGTTATTCACAAGCGTATTATTGCTTTGTTCGTGTTTGCCGCTCTTATGTGGCTCACCGAAACAATGCCTTCGTGGGTGACATCTATGATTGTGGTTACAATTATGTTGTTCACCGTCTCCACGAGTACGTTCAGTTTCTTGCGCCCCGAGGATACATCGGGCCTTGTTCCCTTCAAGAGCATCTTCGCCTGCTTCTCGAACCCCACCATTATGCTCTTCATCGGTGGATTCGTGCTTGCGATTGGTCTCACCAAAGTGAAACTCGATGTGGCGCTTGCCCGTGTATTGTTGAAACCCTTTGGTACAAAGTCCGAGGTTGTGCTTCTTGGTTTTATGCTCGTTACAGCCATCTTCTCGGCATTTGTGAGCAATACTGCAACTGCAGCTATGATGCTTGCATTCCTCACCCCCGTATTGCGCTCACTTCCTGCCGATGGTAAGGGCCGCATTGCTCTTGCGCTGGCTATTCCCGTGGGTGCCAACCTTGGCGGTATGATTACCCCCATTGGTACACCTCCCAATATGATTGCGCTCGACTATCTTGCATCGCAGGGTATGGGCATCAGTTTTGTGGATTGGACCATAAAGATGGCTCCCTTTGTTATTCTGCTCCTTTTCCTTGCCTGGGTGTTGTTGCGCGTTCTCTTCCCCTTCAAGCAGAAGAATATCAAGATTGAGATTGAGGGCGAAATTAAGTGGAATTACCAGACCTGGTCGGTAGTAATAGCATTTGCACTCACAATATTTATGTGGATGTTCGGTACCGATATGTGGGGTATTGATACAAACGTGGTAGCTATGATTCCTATTGCCATATTCTGTGCAACAGGCGTTCTCACACGTCGCGACCTCGAGGAAATCAACTGGAGCGTGCTGTGGATGGTAGCCGGTGGTTTTGCCCTTGGTGTAGCGCTCAACTATGGTGGCGATGCTTCGTTGAGCAGCCTCATTGTTAAGTCGGTTCCCTTCGACAACTTCTCGCCCATTATGGTTATGGTTCTTGCCGGTGTCATCTGCTTCGGCTTCTCTAACTTCATTTCGCACTCTGCGGCAACATCGTTGTTGGTGCCCGTGCTTGGTGTGGTAGCAAGCGGTCTTGGCAGCGCACTCGACGGCGTTGGCGGTCCTCAGGCTATGTTGGTGGGTATTGCCATTGCATCGTCGGTGTCTATGATTCTCCCCATCAGTACACCTCCCAATGCCATTGCTCACTCAACCGGTTTCATAGAGCAGAAGGATATGATGAAGGTGGGTATAACCATTGGTATCCTTGGCCTTGTACTTGGTTACGGTATGCTCATTTTCATAGGCTTCTAAGTAGCTGTTTAGTTACATAAAGAACAAGATTTATTCTTAAATAACGGCTCCGGCCTGCAAAACGGTTAAATTTTTGAACAACTTAACCGTTTTGTGGGCCGGATTTCTTATCTTCGCGTGTGTCAATGAAAAGAGCATAATGGAACTACGACAATTGAAATATTTTGTAAAGAGCGCCGAGTATCTCAACTTTTCCGAGGCGGCAAAACATTTGTTCATCACGCAGAGCACGCTGTCGCAGCAGATTAAGCAATTGGAATGCGAACTTGGGTTTACACTCTTTTTGCGCAACAGCCGTCATATATCGCTCACCGAGGCGGGCGAAGAGTTCCTCCCCTTTGCGCAGCGCACAATACAGGATGCCCAGGATAGTGTGCAACGCCTCAACGACCTGCAAAACGTAAAGACAGGCACACTGCGTGTGGGTGTCACGTACAGCTTGAGCACGGTGCTCACCGAGGGGCTTATGCGCTTTATGCACGAGTACCCGGGAATAAAATTGGAGATTTGTTACAAGACTATGGCCGAACTGCTTGAGTTGCTGCACGCGCGCAAACTCGATTTCGTGCTCTCCTACAAGCCGCTTAAGGACTCTCCCGAAATAGAGGCTATGCCGCTGTTCGATAACACCCTTGCCGTGGTGGTGGATAACGAACACCCGCTTGCCCGCTGCTCAAAGGTGACTCTCGATGCATTGCAAAACTGCAATTTGGTGCTGCCGTCGGTGGGCCTGCAGGCACGCAGTATGCTCGACAGGCTTATGGAGGGTAAGGATTTTGCGCTATCATCCAAACTTGAACTCAACGAAACAAACATATTGTTGCAGGTGGTGGCCACGGGCAACTATGCCACAATCCTTTCCACATCGGCAGTGTTTGGCAACACGCGCTTCAAGGCAGTTCCCATAGACGAGCCAGGCAATGTGATGCAGGCATCGCTGCTGAGCCTGCGCGGCGCATACCAAAAGGCATCGGCACGCGAGTTTATAAAAATATTACTCGACACCGAGGCTGTTAAACGCCGCTTGATGAATTGTCTTTGATAATTGTAATACCTAAAAATATAATTATGGTTGAAAAATATAATGCAATAAAACGAATACCGAGTTTCGATGTGGATTCCTCATCTACAATGAAGGCTACGTCGTTCCTAAACTATGCACAAGAGGCTGCAAACATACACGCCGATTACTTAGGTGTGGGGTACGACTCTATGCAGGTTACCCGCAAGGCTTGGGTGCTTGCCCGTATGCACGTTCAATTCCACCGCCTGCCCAAGTGGAGGGAGAATGTGTGTATGCAGTCGTGGCATAAAGGAGCAGTGGGCTTCCAATATCTGCGTGATTTTGAAATGTTCGACAAGGAGTGCAACGAAAAACTTGTTTCGGCAACCACATCGTGGCTTGTTATTGATATAGATACACGCAGGCTCGCAAAATATTCCGAACTTGCCGAGGATGAGGGCAAATGCATAACCGACAATGCCATTGCAGAGCCGGCTCCCAAGATTACAATGCCCCGTGGTGTGGAGCCTGTTCACGTAATGAGCCACAAGGTAGATTATTCCGACCTCGATATGATAGGTCACGTGAACAATGTGAAATATACCGAGTGGGCAATGAATGCTGTGGAGCTCGACATCACCACTTCGCGTCACCTCAAGGAACTTGTGATAAATTTCAACAATGAGGTTAAGGCCGGCGACACGGTTGAGATTTTCCGTCACTGCGACGCGGCCGAGGATGGCTTGCTTGTATATTACATAGAGGGGCGCGTGGCCGACAAATCTTCGTTTGTGGAGAAGTTGGTGTTTTAATAATAAGCAAAAAAAAGTCTCATCTGCAAAACTTGAGGCAAGACAATATCATCCATAGGATGTTGCACCCTTGTAACAGGAGCATTTATTAGGGCGCACACAAAACCTCCTCAGTCTTGCGAAGAACGCAAGCCGGCTCCTCCTAATGAGGAGCAGTTTAATGTCCCTGCAACAGGCAACTGCGCTCGGCATAATGCAAGTTTGCTTGCCGTGGATAATTTGTCTTGCTTTATGGTTTTAAGTGACCTGTGAGTTGTTTGTGGTTATTGTGGCGTGTGGAGTATTGGTTTTAATTTGCTCTAAACTCCTCGGTGTTATTTATCGGTAATTCTTTTTATCCTTTCTTTTCATAACTGAAAAGAAACAAAAGGTTCCGGCACACGGGGCGTTCAATTGATTATATCCAACCTCGGCTGCACTCGGCATAATGCAAGCAAACTTGCC
>JAFXGV010000058.1 GCA_017536765.1 Bacteroidaceae bacterium | reverse complement strand
TAATCAATTTCGGTGTATTCGATATTTCAAAGATACTAATTTCGAAGCAAATTACAACTGTACAGCCACTTCTATGTTGGTGGCATACGGTGTATTCGATATTTCAAAGATACTAATTTCGAAGCAAATTACAACAAAGAAACGAATGAATTATTAAACGTCAGGGTGTATTCGATATTTCAAAGATACTAATTTCGAAGCAAATTACAACACCAGCTCAACCAGCTTGGGAGAACTATTAGGTGTATTCGATATTTCAAAGATACTAATTTCGAAGCAAATTACAACTATATTAGACCTCAAGAAGGAGTTTCTATGGTGTATTCGATATTTCAAAGATACTAATTTCGAAGCAAATTACAACTGGGAACGCAATGGAATAAACAACAATAGGGTGTATTCGATATTTCAAAGATACTAATTTCGAAGCAAATTACAACGATAGGATAAAGCTCTCGCTGGGCGAGGTGGGTGTATTCGATATTTCAAAGATACTAATTTCGAAGCAAATTACAACACAAAAAGAACATATCGCGGCAGAACGCGGGTGTATTCGATATTTCAAAGATACTAATTTCGAAGCAAATTACAACGCTTTGTGTATAACGCATTGCTTACCTATGGGTGTATTCGATATTTCAAAGAAAGTGAAAGGTGAGTGCAGAAGGTAAATTTATTTGCATTATGCCGAACCGCCTCCTTTCTTATGTAAAGATACTAATTCCGAAGCAAATTACAACGACCTATTGTGCAGACACTGCGAAATATGCGGTGTATTCGATATTTCAAAGAACGTGAAAGGTGAGTGCAGAAGGCAAATATATTTGCATTATGCCGAACCGCCTCCTTTCTTATGTAAAGATACTCATTTCGTAGTAAATTACAACTGGTAATAAAATCAAGGCAATAATATAGCAGTTGACCCAAAATAAAAACTATAGTCAGAAATAGTTGTATTTATGGTATAATAAAACTTGGATTCAAATCAGATGTAAAGGAGTACATTTCACAAATGCGATTTGAAATTGAATTGGCAATATCAACCACTCTGTTTTTGAAGCATTCGTTAAACCTTGTTGTTAACATTATTCTATTATTATATTCGTTTTCTTCTTGTTGTAATAAGATTTTGAAAATATTAAAAAATAAGCTCTGATTAATTAAATTCTTATCAACGATAATTTTGTTTATAGTAATCAATTTTGTGTGTCCATCACCACCAATAATAGTATTAGTTTTTAAATAACAATAACGTTCACCTTGGTACGGTTCTGTTATATTTTGAAGTACAATTATATTATCACCACCCTCAATTTGTTCACCACAAACAATATCATCATCGTCTATATCGTTTTGTTCCATATAAAACAATGTTGATTCTTCAATGACATTGCTTGGATTAATAATCCTATTAAATCTAAAATTATCACGTTTTATTTCCATATTTCTATTTTTTGCAAAAATAGAAATATTTATAATAAATAAATGAAATATATGGCATTTTCAAGAGAGATAATTAAGAAAGTTTTGCAGTATGTACAATTCAGAGTACCAGCAACGGAAGAAAAGGATTCATATTACACTCAGATAGGTGACACATTAGTGAGATTGTCTAATCACTGTACAAGACTATATGTATGGGATGATATATTAGAAAAGAATCCTAAATGGAAAGGATTACCTATTGTGAGTATTGTATTTGAAGATACCGAAGTTACTTTTAATGAAGTGGAATGTCTTACGTTAAAAAGGTTTCGTAAAAAACCAATCAAGGTTAATGAATATGTGTATAATCTTCAAGGTAATCCACAATTTCTAACACCTCAATATGAAAAGTTAATAATACAATCAATTAAGGACATAAATGAAGGACAATATAAAGATACAACAAGTAAATGTAGTCCGCCACAAGTTCGTATTTCTAGAAATCCAATTAATGAAAATAAAGAATATAAAACAAAAAAGGATATGAAAAAGCAAGTAATAAGACTAACTGAAAGTGATTTACATCAAATCATCAAGGAGTCTGTCAATAAGATATTAAAGGAAGATTTTCAGATAAACCTTACCAATAACAACAAAGAAGGTTGGAATAATGTCAATAAATGGAGGGCTGCTGCAAATGAATTACAAACCAAAGGTTCTGTTATAATAAACATACCACTTGATTATGATAATTTCTTACATGCCAACTTGATGAGAACAGAACGTGGTAGCATACACCTTGAAGCAAAAGGTCTTAGAAAAGAGTACACATCAATTTCCGATGAATTTAAAGCACTACAAGATTATGCTAACAATATGATGAATAATTAAGCAGCCATCAATCCTTGCTTAATATCAGTCCATCTACGGACAAGTCCGATGGACATTTATTACTAGATAAAAAGAGCAGTCAACCCTTAAATTGTGGGTCAACTGCTATATTATTGCCAAAATCAATATAACCATACTCTCGGTGTATTCGATATTTCAAAGAAAGTGAAAGGTGAGCGCAGAAGGCAAATATATTTGCATTATGCCGAACCGCCTCCTTTCTTATGTAAAGATACTCATTTCGTAGTAAATTACAATCATTAGTTCTTCGGGTTTCATAAAAAAGTATTTATATTTGCATCACAAAGTCGCCGGATGGCGCGATGGTATCAAGCTTGGGGCTTTGTGTAATTGCGAGGTGATTTACCATCTCGCAATTTTTTATTGTAGGGGCAACGGCTTTTGGGCAGGCCCCGTGCCTGCCCCTATGGCAATGTTCTGCATTGTGGCATCGTCTTTAATGCGCATTGTATGGTTGCTCCTATATGCTGGCCTCACTCACAATGCGGGTGCGACGTTTGCTGTTGTGCCCGCTTGTGGGGCGTTGGGGCAGGGGATGGTTGTAGCAGGCCCAAATGAGTATGGCTGTGGCCATCACGCGGTCGTCGTGATTGCCCTCGACGGCACCCATCTCCTTGCCGTTCTCTTTGAGTTCGTAGAGGTCGAGTTCGTACGTGGTTTGCAGGCAGCGTTCTATGTAGAGCTCGTCGCGCAGAGCTTTTATCAGAAAATTTATTACCATAGGTTTGGTGGCATTATTGGTGTGGAAGCCCCAACGGCGTGGGCGCCCCTGTTTTATCTCCTGCTGCGATGTGCGGCTGAAGAGGTTACTGTATTTGCCGGCTATTTCGTTTAGTATGTATTCGAAATTATCGCCTTCGGTGCCCTCCGTCTCCAATGTGTTCGATTCTATTATGAGCAGGGCATTGCCGTATGCGCGTGCTATCTCTACTGCCTTCCATGCTAATTTGTCGTGCTCTATATGGCCATGCCAGCAGGCAGCTATCTCGGGTACACCGCCGTCGAGCATTGCAAGGCGGTCGGCTACCACTATGCAGGAGTAGTCGGCCTTGTCGCTCACACCGCCCACATCCACGGCCACTATGTAGCGGTCGCGCAGAGGTTGTTCGTTGTCGGGCATCAGCCACACCCACAGCGAGTCTGCGTTTGTATCCTCGCCGGGTGCAGCGGGTAGGAACTCTGTCTGCTCTACCTGCTTCCCTTGCTCGTTTGTGATGTAGCCGCGGCTCACTATATCGCCCTTGAACGGTGCCGGCACGCAGGTGCGGCGTATATTGTTTACATACGATATGCGGAACACGCGGTGTCCTGTGCTTTGGAAAGCCTCGGCTGCGGTTGAGGGAAATTCCGAGAAGAGGCGCCATTCGTCGGGCATTTCGCGCCGTTTGTCGCGGTACCAGGCGATAGCCTCTAATGTGGCCCCAAGCCCAAACAACTGTTGCTCATACTCGTTAAGGCTGTCAATGAAGGCGGGGTAGTCGCTCTCTTTCATCGGCTTGCTGTATATGTCTATGCTGTACCACGGGATAAACACGGGAGTGAAGTTGTTGCGCCCCTCGGTGGCATCTATCCAGGTGCGGTGAAAAAAGTTGCCCACTCCCTTAGCGGTAGATTCGAGTACCTTCATCGTGTATGCTCCCGATGCAATTGAGCCGAAGATTGATTGCACGAGGTCCTCGGGTTTGCGCCCCTGTGTGGCCTTCCATAAGCCCACCTCGGTGAGGTGTGCCATACTTATGTCCTCGCTGCGCAGCGAATCGGGCTTTTGCGACGAGCCCAATGAATAGCGGCTGTTGCTCCAGCTTATCACTCTTGTCTTCTGCGCCCCTTGGTAAGGGGCTGTGGTTATCTGCCTGCCACCCGTGGCCCAACGCGGGTAGCGGTTTATCACCTTGGCAAGCATACCGGCCACAATGGAGGATTGCTTCTCTATGTCGCCACATATTACACTGTTCCAGTTACGTTTGTGAACAAGTTGTATCCACAGCATATATAGCTGTGTGAGGGTGCTGCCGCCCCATTGGCGTGCCTTGCACAGTATGATGTCTATGGGCTCTCCGGCCAGGCGCAGTTTCTCCATTGCTGCAAGATATTGCCTTTGTGCACGGTTGAGCGTGAATGGAATGTCGCGCCCCTTGCCTTTGTCCGAGATGGTTGTCATACTCCTTGCCCAATATTCAAAGTCGTGTTTTATGCGTGTGAGGCAGAAGTCGAGCCACAGGGCTACTATGCTTTTGTTGGTTGCATTGTGCCCATCACGTTCTTCGATATAACGCATAGCTCCCACCTCCACCAGCCTGTTAGTGCTTTCATCTGCGAGCATTGTGGTAGGGAGGCATATCTCCTGCAACGGGAATCCCTCTATCGCAACCCGCTTGCGGGGCAGTGAGGTGGAGCCTTCTCCTGTTATAGGATTGTA
Organism: Bacteroidaceae bacterium; assembly: GCA_017536765.1. GTDB lineage: Bacteria > Bacteroidota > Bacteroidia > Bacteroidales > Bacteroidaceae > HGM04593. Next base: position 30,239 of record JAFXGV010000058.1, on the reverse strand, counting down.
AACGGCTGAGATTGCTCCCAGCCGTTTGATGTTTTCTGCTATTGTTTTTTCTTTGTTCATTGTCATATACCTGCCAAGTCGGTTGAACGGCGGCGCACACGGTTGCCGTTATAGAATTTTGCAAACATCTGTTGCACGTTGTGAAAAAGGTTGGCTCGCAATGCGATATATGGCTGTGCCATATAAGGTTGTCGCAATTGCAGCCACTGTAGCAGCATCTCGTTTACCAAATAGTCTGTTATTGCTTGCTTAAGCATAGGGAGCAAGTGGGTGCGACTGTTGTCGGTAGTGTCGAACGTAATCTCCACATACTCTTTGTTTATGTTGTATTTTATAGAAGAGAAACGAAGAGCAACCGCCATAGTGAGCTCGTTCAATGCTCTTTTGAGGAACATAACGAATAGTTCTTTGTCATCGGTGCTGCTTTGTAGGGTGTCGGCATCGGCATCTTTGCGCTTGGCCGCCTCTCCCATATAAAAGTTCTTAAGGTCGGCTTGCTGTTGCAGTTCGTTTCTCTTTATAAGTATGCAGTTTGTCATTTTTTATAGGTCTATGATGCTGTTGGGGTCATTTAACTCTATAACCGGCTTTTGGCGCAGGGCAAAAAGCTCGCGCAGCTGCAATGCTATTGTCTGTGCTTCGGCTGCGGGTATTGCCGCCTCCTCGGGGCGGTGTTGCAGCAACCACTGCTGAAGAACGCGTTTCACGGCATAGCTTTCCATACTTTTTTCAATGCGCGGGAGAGCTGTTGCAGGGAAAAAGGCGGGCATTGGCAGCGTGAAGATGTATAATTTGCTGTTTATCTCCTGGTCAAAGATGTCTTCGATGCTGCAAATGGCAAAATAGCGTGAAATGAGGTTGCCAAGTTCGGCAATGGCATTGCCTATGTGGTCGCTCAACTGTGTGCTGTCGTCGCTCGATACCTGCATCTGTGCTGCCAGGCGTTCGGGTATTCCAATCTCCTTTCTTGCTTCACCGGTGTAATAGGTGTAGATTTGAATACGCTGTTCAATGTTCTTGTGCAGTACTTTAAGTTTAATCTCTTTCATTGTTCTTTTTTTTTGCTGCGAAGATAGTGCACCGCTTGCCGTGCAAGGTTGTGATATTGATAAATGAGTTTTCTTTTGTGGCTTTTTAGCAACTTTTATGCTATGGCTCTGCGTTCGCGCAGGGTTCTGTAAACTATACCTTTGAAGGTCTCTTCGTCCAGATAGAACGATGGGGCAGGCTCCTCAATTATGCGTTCAAGAATTACAAAACGATAGTGCTCGCTTGTCTCCTTTATGCGTTTTATGTAGCGGCGGTATATCTCCTTGTACATCTCCAATTTATTTTTATTCACTATTGGAATCTTCTTTTTGCGTGCCATAAGCGATATGTAGCGGCGTGCGTTTTCAAATGTCACATAGAAGCGCGGTGCTTCACTCTTTACCGCTTCCTCTATTACATCGCTTTGCGTGGCAAGAGGATTTGTTTTCCTAATCTTTTTAAGTGTCTCGAAGAACGCTGTTGTAACGTCGTTCTTACGCATTTTGCGTACCGATTGTTCCGATTTGTTTTCCATACATTTATAAAATTTATGGTGCAAATATAGTAGCCGAATATGGCTAAAAGGTTGTTGTTTTGCCAATTTATTTATCAACGCTGCGTTTACACTCATTAACACATATAAGGTGGTTAAAAGGCAGCTGCTTGCAGTGTTACCTTATTTGAGAATATCTGTTTTAGAAAATTGTTGCTAAAAACCTATACTTTATATATGTGCGCGCAAAGAGGTGCTTTTTGGTATTTCTGCAACAGTCTATTTGGTATTATAGCAACCTTATCGGACGGTTTTGATATTTCCTTTGCCGAAGAAAAACAAACAAATGAAAATTTATGAAACAGAATTTAGACAATGAATTACAAAATGTGGAGCAAACGCTCCAGGCAGATGCAACGGCACCCATTGAGAATGCTGTGGAAACATCACCGTTTTCAACCCTTGATGAAGGTTTGAAAAGAATATTTGGCGAGAATTTCGACATTAACGACGAGATGTACCAGGAGGCCCTGCTGGCCTATGTGTACAAGAACAAGGAGCAGAACAATAAATTTGCCGAAGCGTTGCAGCGCGATCCTCGCCTGGCGCAGATGATGATTGACATTATCGACGGCAAGCGAAACGCCCACTCAGCTCTGGCACGCTACTTTGGCAGCTCAATGGGCAACCTTAGTGAAGGTACGCCCGAGTTTGAGGAGATGTTACAAGCCGATGAGGAGCGTAGAGAGGAGTTAATGAGAGCGGCAACGGAACGAAAGAATTACGAAGATAATCTTGCTGCAAGTCGTTCGGTAATAGAGGCTTTTTGCAAGGAGCGTGGTTACGAGCCTGCCGATTTTATGAACCGCGTGTGGGAACATATAGCAATGCCCATCCTTTCGGGGAACTATTCGCGTGAAGTGTGCACAGCGCTCGACAATGCCCTCAATTATGAGCAGGATGTGGAAAATGCCTTTGCCGCCGGTGACATAAAGGGGCGCAATACAAATATACAACGCTTGAGAGAGGAGATGGGCGACGGTATGCCAAAAGGCTTGAGTAGCGCCGCTCCCCAACAACCCGAAAAACGTCGTTACAATTCGCTCATCGAAGATGCTCTTAATGCATAAATCATTTATTCAATAACCAATAAACAAAATTACAAAATGAAAAAAGTTTTTAATTTCTTCAAGGAGAATCCAATGTTTCTTCTCCTTATGGCTGTGGCCGTGCTGCTTGCACTCTTTGCCGATGAACAGGCCGGTTTGTCGCTTGCTATGGCAACAGTAGTGGCCCCCGGAACCACAAAACCCTCAAAAGGCATAGCCGGCTTGCCTACACAAGGCCTGGGCGATGCAACTACTGTTTCAAACGCATCGGAGCTGAGCCCCGATTTGATGGAGGCTGAGGTAGACGACCGAATCATAGGGGTGGCGAGTGACGAGAGTGTCATAGACACCATAAAACGTAAGGTGCGCCGCCAGGTGCGTGTCACCTCCTTTGAGGTTGACCATTACCTGATAGACGACAAGCGCTCCAAGGCCTATACCAATGAAACTTACACAGGTATCGGTGCCACCCGTGCCGAGATTCCCTTCTCCACTACCGGTGAGAGGAAAATTTTTCAGGAGTATTTCACCGCCATCTGCAAGGGTGTGAACGGTTACGATTCCACCGGCCAGATAGAGATGCCCGGCGTTGACCTTATGCTCTTTTTCGTGGGCAAGAACAGTACAACCGAGGCTCCTATAGCAATGGCTGTGAACGGCCCCAAGGTTAATGCAACCGACGACTACTGCACCGTGCCCACTATACCCTCGGGCACCGAGATTATTTTGCTCTCATCGGCTGCATACGAAACACAAAAATTCATAGCACCCAGCACCATTGTGCCCGTGCCCGAGCGTATGTACTTGCAGAAGCAGCTGTGCAACAGCATTGTGAGTGACTACTTTGCGGCGCAGAAGAAACGCATACAATTCAACAAATCGCAGATTGCCGAGGCTATCCTGCGCCAGTTCCGCTTGGAGAGTTGCCGCACCGCGTGGGTGGGCCAGCCCGGAAAGTTCAAAGTGCAGGCTATGGATGCTGCTATGGGCTATCAGTGGGATTACTTCAGCAAAGGTATCCGTTGGCAGTTCAAACGCCAGTACGACCTTGCTTCCAAGATAACCTTTGCCGACCTCATAAACCTGTCGATGGTGAAATTCACCGGTTTCAACTGTACCAAGAAGGCTATATGGTTGCTGGGCAAGCAGTTGCTCAATGATATTCAGAAGATAGATCTCACACTGCACAAGAATATCAATGTAACCAACAGCAACGTCTTCGGCATAGAGTGCACACGCATACACACCGTGTTTGGCGACATCGACCTCATACACGATCCCACGCTCGATGCGCTCGGCTATTCCAATTGCGGTGGTCTCATCGATGCCAACGGCCTTGTGCGCTACTATATGAAAAATGAAGACTCGAAAACCGAGAACGTTGACGGCGAAGAGGCACAGCGCCAGGTGGTTATGACCATCGACTGCCTCTGCCTCAAAGGCTACAGCCACATTTGGGTAAACGGCTCCGCTTCCGAGAGCGATATTCCCGGTACATCGCGCGTGACAAGCTCGGCAACACTCCCCGAATCGCCCAAGACAAACGATGTGGTGGTGCTTACAGCCGATGTTAAGCATAGTGTAAACGGTGAGGATAAGCTGTGGTTCAGCGCAGGCTCGGTAGTAACCTACAATGGTTCTACCTGGGTTGAATATACCGGTGAGATAATAGCGGCATAAAAAAGAACTTTTTGGCACACCTTTTGGGTGTGCCAAAATAAAAAAACAGTAAAATATGGGAAAAAGAATTACATACGAGATACACGGTCAGGTGGAACGAAACAGTTTCTTCCGCGTGGGTAAAGCGCTTATACGAATAGAATTTACAGGCGGAATGGTAAACTCCACCGGAGTATATCCTGCGCAATACACAACCGATAATCCGCTCTACCAGCAGGCAATAGAGAACAGCCAGGCGTTCCGCTGTGGCGAAATAAGGCGCGGCAAGGTCGATAATATAGCTACTATTGCTAATGAACAAGAGGCTGAGCCCGACGAAACAGTAGCCGGTGATGTATTTACCGAGGTTTCTAATTTGCAACAAGCGCGCACGGTGCTTATGGGTGAGCCATATTGCTGCAGCCTCTCCGACTTGCAGAACAAGGCTGCCGTTAAAGCTGTGGCAGCACAAAAGGGGGTGTCGTTCCCCAATTGGTTATGATACCCTTCGCAATCCTCGTCGAAAAGGTGCGCCTTTTGATAAACGAACCCGACGAGGACAATGCACTCACCGCTTTGAGCGAGGATACACGCAAACTTTCCGATACCATAAAGGCCTTGATGCCCGATGCCGTTCTCTTTGTTCAGCACCATAAAACATATGGCTCGCTCAACCCGGCCGTATATGAACCGGCTGCCGATGCAATTAAAAGTAATGCCGATGGCAGTGGTGAAATAGTGTTGCCGACTGATTACGTCACCTTGTTGCAACTGCATCTGGAAGGGTGGCAGCGCCCCTGTACCAGGCCGTATGCAGCCGATAGTGCAGAGGCGAGGGCACAGAGCAATATGCATACCCGTGCGGGTGCTTGCAGGCCTGTATGTGTAGAAGGGGTGAATAGCTTGGGAAAACCTGTGCTTTATTACTACTCCTTGCCACAGGGGGTGGTTCCTGTTGTGAAAAGTTTTGCATACGAGGCGGCTTTTGACGAGAATAGAGGACTGAACAGTGAATTGTCTAACCCTCTGGTGCAGGCTGTGCTGTACCAATGTGTGGCTCTGCTTTACAATATGTTTGAAAGGCGCGATGCGGCAAATGCTTTTATGTCACTTGCCTTGTCGCTGTGTAATAAAGAAAAAAAACAATAATATATGGCTGTTAGATGTTTGGAGATATCATTCAATGGCACCTGTTGGGAAACGGCTCCTTTGTGCTGTTCTGCAGGTGATGTGAGGGTGAGAGTGCACAAAAAAGGCCCTTTCCCTGTGAACCTTCTTGTGAGCATCGATGGAGTGGAGGAGTATATAAAATATGACGACTTCGGCTTGGATATTCCCAAGTGCGAGATAACGCTCGAAGGGGTGATGGAGGGGCAATGTGTTAAATTTTCCTCGCGCAGCGAGCTCTCCCTGGTGAAATATATGCAATAAACAGAATATGGATAGTCTTAAACTTATTGTGGCATCGCTCTTTGCCAATGTGGCGGGATTGCTTTTTCCCATAAAGGATGATATGTATGGTTTGGTACTGCTCTTCACCCTCAACTTTATCGTGGGTATACTTGCCGACCTTGGCAACCATCGCAACTGGAGTTTTAAGAAGGCTTTCTGCTTCTTTCGTGATGCTGCCATATATTTTGTAATGGTTGCTGCCATATATCTGTTGGGCCATCTTAAAGGCGAGGAGCGTGCAGCCGTGCATTGTGTGTCGTTTATGATGTATGTGGCATACTATTTCTATGGTACCAACATAGTGCGTAATGCCCGCTTGCTCACCCGCGAGAACAGCACACTCTTGAGTGTTCTCAATTTCTTGTACTACATATTGAGCCTTAAGGTGGTGGAACGCTGCGACTGTTTGAAAGATTATATAGAGCTATATGAAACAGGTGAGAAAAATAATATTGTTTAGTTTGTTGGTTCTGCTTGTTGCATCGTGTGCAACAGGCAGGCAACAAACAAATATGTTTGCAACGCGTGATAGCTATAACAATCACATTGTGCGCGATAGCATATTTATCCACGACAGTGTTTCCGTTATAAGCCGGGCCGATACTGTGTTCCTGGAAAGGGTGCGCACGTTGTACCGCGACAAGGTGCGCATAGACACCTTCTTGAAACGCGATACAATATACAGCGAGCGTGTTGTCACCGTGGAAAAAGCCAAACCGCGTATCTTTCCGCTTCGCCGATTGTTGTTGCCGCTGCTACTGTTGTTATTGCTGCTATGCCGATTGCCGCAAAGATTGTGGCGCTGTTTGAAGAATTTGTAAATGAAATGATATATGCAAAAAAGTTTTTCCTTTAAGGGCCTCACGTTAGGTAGCGACAACCTGTTAGTTGCCGATGGCGAGTGTATGGAAGTTGTGAATTTGAGATACCGCGATGGTGTTCTTCTCCCAATTCCCATCGCCGGGCAGGACACGGAACTGGAGTCGGTTTACAGCCGCATTTATTGGCATTCCGCATCGGAGATGTATCTTGCCATAAAGAATTCCGACGAACTGCCGGTGCATTTCTATGATAAAAATCTTAAAATAGTGACATCGGCCTCTTCGCCCGATGAACTTATGCTCTTTCCGCTTCTCAAGGGCGTTGAACGCATTGAATTCTCGGGCAACATCGTATGCTGTATTGCGGTTTCAACAATATATTATCTTATTTACGATGCCGATAAATATCGTTGGCTTGGCGAGCGCCCCCCGATGCCTTCTCTTACGTTTTCAGTGGAATCCATTGTCTATTCGCTCAAAACCGATGGCAGCTATCTGCTCATGCCGGCACTGGATAATATAGACGATCCGCTCTATTGGGGCAATGCATCATTGGGCTTTTTCGACGAGTGCCTTGCCGAACTGCACTCAAAAGGGTATTTTGTGGATAGAGCCCTGTTCCGTTTTGCATTCCGCCTGTACGATGGCAGTTATCTCTGCTATTCGCCCATATACTATGTAGATGACGATAATAGCATTGCAGGCCTTGCACGCGATGCCGACAATTACGCTGCGGAGGCAATAGATACCGGCAATGGCAATGCACCTTCTTCGAGCCGATACAGGGTGAAGGTACAGGGCTTCAAGCCTTCGTTCCATTTCAAAAACATTGACCTGAAGGCTTGGGAGAATATCATTGTGGCCATAGATCTCTTTACCAGCGGTTCCATATATGGGCATAAGGTGGCCGAGACAGCCGACAAGTGGAGCATTAGAAATGGTATGTATTATTCCAATGAAAGAGGAAATAAACGCTATGTAAACAAGGATAACAGCGAACTGCTTTCCGACGTAACCAACGCTGCAATGTTCTATAAAATAGCGGAGTACAATATTGATGGTGTGTTGGTGGACAGTGTAAAGAATGTTACCGCCACCGGCCTTGCGCTGTGCGATAATATGCCCGACGAGGATTCACCGGCAGTTGCACGCACTGCAGCAAGCAGTTATCTGTTCAACGGGCGCTTGCACCTTGCCGGTATGCGCGAACAGCTTTTTAAGGGATACAACTCCAATGATTATCTGCCTGCCGCAATGGAGGCTGCTCTTACCACCTATGCAATGGTGCATACCAAAATAAAGACCTCTATGGGTATGTCTGTGGTTAAGCGGGAGTATGATGGTACATTTGCATTGGGAGTGAAGGATGGCGCATATTATATAACGCCATACATTATGTACCCCGATTCGCGAGCTTGTGAAACCACGTTTGTCATTAAAATAGGTTCTACAGTGTATCGCAAAACATTTCCTCTCACACCTCACAAAACATTGAATCTTGCAGCATATGTTCATTCATACGGCGATGGTTGCACAGTTACTTTAGTGAGTGGGATGAGCGATGGCCAACAACCCATATTGCTGTCGGCCGAAAATGTCAAGGCATTCTTCTCTTACACCCCGGGAGAGTATGTAATCCAATACATTGGAGGCAAGGGGTGGTATTACGGCGATGTGGAATTCACAGCGCGTGGCAGTGCCCAGTACCGCCCGCTTATATCTACGCTGAATCCCGTAGATGGAGACACCATTACCATAGTGATAAAGCAGGGCGATGTGCTTGATAATTTACTTGATATCAGGGATATCTCCATAGATTCTTCGTGGGAGGTGCTACCCGAAATTCCGCAGGTGGACGAGGTGAACCCGTGCGAGGTGCGTGGGAATGTTATGAAGGTGTCGGCTGTGGATAACCCCTTTTATTTCCCGGCCAAGAATACCTACACACCTTCGCACGAAGATATCCTGGCGGTTTGCAGCAACACGGTTGCTTTGTCGCAAGGTCAGTTCGGCCAACATCCGCTTTATGTCTTCTGCAGAGATGGTATATGGGCAATGGCGGTGGATGCATCGGGCAATGTCACCTATGCGGCAGCGCATCCTTTATCGCGTGAGGTGTGCATAAACCCCGCATCGCTTTGCTGTATCGATTCCGGTGTGGTTTTTGTGAGCGATAAAGGTGTAATGCTATTGCAAGGAGGTGAACTCACCTGCTTGTCGGCATCGTTGGATAGTAACGAAATGCCTATAAAGGAGATTACACCATCATCGATATTCTACAAAATTGCCGCGCTCTCATATAACACATCGGCAGTAGGTCGCATATTATTCAAGGAGTATATTAAGGATGTTGTAATAGGTTTTCTGGCAAGTGAAAAGGAGATTTGGATATCGAACCCGCGCTATGAATACACATATGTATTCTCGCTCGAGAACGGGTGCTGGGCAAAAGTGAACCGCGGGTATACCTGTTTTGTAAACTGCTACCCCCATCTTGTTACAAATACTTGTGTCGATGATAAAAGCTACATTTCGCTGTTGCAAAATAATAATTCCGGAGGGTATGCTCCCGTGTTGCTTATTACCCGCCCGCAATTGTGGGGCACAAAGTTGCCTAAAAGAATTATACAGCTGATGTTGCACGCATCGGTGAAGATGACCACGCAAAGTGCTTCGTATGAATATGCAGGGTTGGGTTGTTATCTGTTGTGCAGCAACGATGGCGTTCACTTCAAATTGCTTTGCGGCGTGGAAAAGGAGAAAGATTTCAACGATGTGGTTTTCCCTTTCTTTCCCACGCAATCGTACAAGTACTATGTTATTGCCTTGTCCGGTGCAATAGCCGCCGATAGCAGGGTGGTGGGTGCAGAATTGTCAATAGAGTGTGTATGGAATAATCGTTTACGTTAATTATGGAACTAATAATAGAAAAAGAAAAAATAATAGAGGAACTGCATAGTATGTCGGCACATTTGGGTAACAAATTATCGGCCCCCGAACTTGTTGCATCTACAGCCGACGACAGCGCTAAAATAGAAATTATGCTGTCGGCTACGCTTGCCGAGGTGTTGAAACTGCTTTCGCCCTATGCAACGCTTATAAAAAACTCAGACGAAATAGTATATGAACTAAATATGCCGTCTAACTGGAAAACCGACAGAACCGCCACTCTTGCAGCTTTGTGCGAGAACTATCTTGTACACTCGCTCTTCGCACGATGGCTCGATTTTGTGAAGAGCGACAGCGCTACGCTCTATCGCACGCTTAATATGGAAAACGCTGCGGCAATTGAGCATATTCTGTCGTTAAGGGAAAAACCAAGGCGCGATTGACAATAGCAACGGGGCTGTAATTTCAAAGATTTACAGCCCCGTTGCTATTGTATGTTTATTTTATGCCTTTTTGTATCGTCTTGCGTTGTCGCGGATAAGTTCCTTTTCGTGCTTGCTTATGTATATGCTGCAAGCGGCGAACACGGAAAAAGATAACACAAACAGTATGGTTGGCATAACTTTGCATAACAAGGATTCTGCACAGCCTATCATTGTAATGAGGCTGATAAACTGTAATGACATAAGTGTGGTTGTTCTCATAATTCTATTTTTTTTAATTTTCAAATGACCAATATATTAGTTTGCAATCGGGGCTGTCGCTCTCTTTTGTCTTTAGTGTAGCTTGGCATATAAGTTTATTTTTGCGCAGAAGCAACACTTGTCCTATGGTGTTTGTGTCGCAATCTTCGTCAACTGTTTTTATCTCCATTTTATACCTATTTATATTAAGCACTCTTTTTCGTTCATTGAGAAAATCTTCAACAAATGCTTTGTTTCTCTGTTTTTTGTATATATGATAACTCTCGGTGAGGTTGCTTGTCCACACCGTTCTTCTCTTGAACAAATGGAATAGGTATTCTACCCATTCTAAAACTTTTTCTGCAATGAAATCGCAGACGAACCTTGTTTTTGAAATTATTCTACCTCTCATTTTTGAAATATCTTATGATTTTTTTTGTCCTTTCTTATAATTGTATTATGTTTGCCGTGGCAATTGAAAATAGCCTGTTTTTGCTTTGCTGATATGCGTTCTGCCGCTTTAATTGCAGTTGATAGCAGTTATTGGCTGCAAATATAGTTCTAATTTTATAAAAACAGTTGTAAAATTAACTAAATTAGCAAAAAATGGCTATTTTGTAATTTGTCTAAATAACGGCTTTGCGCTATGTCTGTCACAACTACTTAATTTTGAATTATGGAACGTACAATGAAGGAGAGGGTGTTGAGTGTCTTTAAGGCAAAAAAAATAAATGTAAACAAGGCGAGTAAACTGCTGGGAATTCCTCAGCGCACCCTCAATCGCCAAGTAAATGAAAATGGAAAAGTGGGTATGGAACTTGTCTATTCCCTTTTGAGTACTTTTACCGATATATCTCCCTCGTGGTTAGTGCTTGGCCAAGGCGAGATGTTGCAGGATGCAGATGCCGTACAGGCCCTTTCCACATCGGCTCCTTTTTACAGCGACCTTCCCGTGACTGCGGGCCACAAGGATGTATTCGATCCTCTTATGGAAAAACCCACCGGTTATATTTCTATGCCCAACTGGTCGGCGCAATTCTATTTCCCCGTGTCGGGTACATCTATGGAGCCGGAAATTCATTCCGGCGACATAGTGGGTGTTAACAGGGTGGAGTCCTTGCGCGAGGTAGACCCCGATAAGATATATATGATTGTGACAAACGAGTCGCGTATGATAAAGCGTTGTCACTCCGACGAGAACGACGACACTATAATGTGGTGCGTGTCGCCCAATTACCCGGCATTCAAAATAAAAAAGAACGATATCTGTGCAATGTTCCACGTTGTGAATCGTATAGAACGTTTGTAGTGTAAAAGGAGCCCCGCGAGGCTCCTTTTTTTATTCTTTATTCCTATAAAAGTGAACAAAAAGAGTTTTTTGTAGGCAAAATGATGTGTGATTATTAGGAATATTGGAAAAAAAGAATATCTTTGTAAACAAAATAGTGTAAAGTTTGGTGGCAGGCGTGTTGAATATGTTGTTTATGTTTGTATACGCCTGTATTTTTTAATGTGCAACATACAAGCCTGCTGTTTTGTTATAAACAGACGTTGCAATGTAAATATTAAAAGAAAGATATAAATATGGATATCCCTCAAAATAAAGGCCGCATAGCTCAGGTTGTGGGTGCAGTTATAGATGTTACGTTCAGCTCACGCGGTGCCGACGGCAAGGTGTTGCTCCCTGCCATACACGAAGCACTCACCGTGCGCTGCCGCGATGGGCGGGAACTCGTTCTCGAGGTACAGCAGCATATAGGTGACGAAACAGTGCGCACCGTGGCAATGGACCGCACCGCCGGTCTCTCCCGTAATATGGAGGTTGTGGCTACCGGCTCGCCAATAACGATGCCTGTGGGTGAGCAGATAAAAGGACGTATGATGAACGTAGTGGGGGCTTCGATCGACGGAATGCGTGAACTCAGCCGCGACGGAGCATACCCGATACACCGCGAGGCTCCCAAATTCGAAGAGCTGTCCATCGTGCAGGAGGTCCTTTATACAGGAATAAAGGTCATCGACTTGCTCGAGCCCTATTGCAAGGGAGGAAAAATTGGTCTTTTCGGTGGTGCAGGTGTGGGCAAAACCGTGCTCATTATGGAGCTTATAAACAATATTGCCAAAGGCCACGACGGATACTCTGTTTTTGCCGGTGTGGGCGAGCGCACGCGTGAGGGTAACGACTTGTTGCGCGAAATGATTGAGTCCAACGTGGTGCGCTATGGCGAGGAGTTCAAGAAGGGGCTCGAAAAGGGCGAATGGGATATATCCAAGATAGATTACAATGAGGTTGCAAAATCGCAGGCCACACTTGTGTATGGCCAGATGAACGAGCCCCCCGGCGCCCGCGCTTCGGTAGCCCTGTCGGGCCTTACCATTGCCGAGTCGTTCCGCGATGCAGGTGCCGCCGAGGGTAAAAGCAACGACATACTTTTCTTCATAGATAACATTTTTCGTTTCACGCAAGCGGGCTCCGAGGTGTCGGCCTTGTTGGGCCGTATGCCCGGCTCCGTGGGCTACCAGCCTACGTTGGCAAGTGAAATGGGTGCTATGCAAGAGCGTATTGCATCTACTATACACGGCTCCATTACATCGGTTCAGGCAGTGTATGTGCCGGCCGATGACCTCACCGATCCTGCCCCTGCTACCACATTCACCCACCTCGATGCCACCACCGTGCTCAGCCGTAAGATAGCCGAGCTTGGTATATACCCTGCGGTAGATCCGCTCGACTCCACATCGCGCATCCTCGATGCCAATATCGTGGGTAAGGAGCATTACGAAACCGCGCAGCGTGTGAAACAGATACTGCAACGCAACAAGGAGTTGCAGGATATCATATCCATTTTGGGTATGGAAGAGCTTTCCGACGAGGACCGCACTACAGTGAACCGTGCAAGGCGTGTGCAGCGTTTCCTGTCGCAGCCCTTTACCGTTGCCGAGCAGTTTACCGGTGTGAAGGGTGTTATGGTGTCGATAGAAGATACCATACGCGGGTTCAATATGATATTGAACGGCGACGTCGATTACCTGCCCGAGCAAGCCTTCCTGAACGTGGGAACCATTGAAGAGGCAATAGAGAAGGGCAAGAAGATGCTGGAACTGATAAAATAACACACTATGGAGGGCGCTACCATAAAAATAACAATACTCTCACCCGAGAGAACGCTGTTCAGTGGTGAAGCTACGCGCGTGTCGCTCCCCGGCGGGCAGGCTCCGTTCGTGGTGTTGCACAACCACGCCCCCCTTATCTCCACCTTGCAAAAGGGTGTTATCAGCTGGGATGGTACCGAGAATGGTTCCGTGGCAGTGCTTGGTGGTTTCGTCGAGGTTAAAAACAACGAGGTGACGGCCTGCGTGGAGGTGTAAAAGTATATGGTTATGAGCAGATTCTTGAAAATATCATTTGCTGTGACGGCTGTAATATTCTTGCTCACACTTGTGGGCGAGGTGTTTATGGCAACCGTCTTCCCGCAATATTCATTTAAGGGGCACCTGTTTGTGCCGCTCTATTTTTGGCTATTCTATCTTGTGGCTGTATTCTTTGCCCATCGCCCTATGACCGCCATTGATTTTACAAAATTTCTCATAGGCTTCAAGGCTGTGAAGATGTTTGTTTCAATGGTGTTCATTACCGCACTGGCATTTTTTATGCGCCAATATGTGGTGGCTATAATCTTTAATTTCATAGTATATTATCTGCTGCTGCTTGTGCCCGAGTGTGCATATAGCATATATGCAAAGAAACATATAAAAAAGAGTAAATAAAGGTATGATGAGGCTTGTTCGATATATGATGATAATGTTGCTGTCGGTTGCTCCCTTGCAGTTACCGGCAGCAGCCGGCAGCGCAGCCTCGTTCGATGCTACAAAAACCATATTCGACCACCTGAAGGACTCCTACGAGTGGCACATAACCACCATAGGCAACAAGCATATAACAATACCGCTCCCTGTTATCCTTTACAGCGAGCGTGAGGGGTGGGCCCTCTTTTCGTCATCTGTTTTTCATCATACCGACACCCATCGCGGTTTCAGCATAGCCCGCGAGGGTGCTGCCGAAGGTAAGATAGTGGAGCAGGGTGCCGATGGCACCTTCTCACGCCCCTTGCTCGATATTTCTATAACCAAAAACGTGCTTGCCATTTTTCTCAATGCCCTGTTGCTGGTTGTTTTGGTGCTTTCCGTTGCCCGTTGGTACAAGCGGCATAGTGGCACCGATGAGGTGCCGCGTGGCTTTGTGGGGGCAATGGAGGCTGTTATAATAATGATAGTTGACGATGTGATAAAGCCCAATGTGGGCAAGGAGGCAGCGCGTTTTACTCCCTATTTGCTCACGGTGTTTTTCTTCATTCTGTTGAGTAATCTTATGGGGCTTTTGCCCATATTCCCCGGTGGTGCTAACGTGACGGGAAACATCGCGGTTACTTTGGGGCTTTCGCTCTGCACCTTCATAGCAGTGAATCTTTTTGGCAACAAGGAGTATTGGAAAGAGATTTTCTGGCCCGATGTTCCCGTGTGGCTTAAGTTGCCTGTGCCGTTGATGCCTTTCATAGAACTCATAGGTATAATAGTGAAACCATTTGCGCTCACTGTGCGTCTTTTTGCCAATATATTTGCAGGGCACACTGCGCTGCTGGTTTTCGTATGCCTCATATTCATAACAATGGCTGTGAACAAATATCTTGGCAGTGCAATGACTGTTATTTCGGTAATGTTCTCTGTGTTTATGAACATACTGGAGTTGCTGGTGGCGTTTATCCAGGCATTTGTATTCACAATGTTGTCGGCGGTGTTCATAGGGCTTGCCCAACCACAACATCACGGCAGCGATGACAATGAAAATAAATAGAATATTAACTTTATAAATTATAGAACTATGTTTATGTCAATTCTTTTACAAGCGGCTCTTGGCGTGAGCCTTTCTAAATCGGTTGCGGCTATTGCTGCAAGTGTTGTGGTTATTGGTGCTGCAATGGGTATATCACGTATTGCCGCCACAGCGTTGGAGTCTATTGCACGTCAGCCCGAGGCTGCGGGTGATATCCGCTCGAGTATGATTTTGGCAGCCGCCCTCATAGAGGGTGTTGCAATGTTTGCCATCCTTGTGTCAATTCTTGTCATTTTGTTATAATAAAGCATAGCAGCAATGTCTATACTGTTACCCGATGCCGGTCTGCTCTTCTGGATGCTCGTAGCGTTCGGAATAGTCTTTTTCATACTTGCCAGGTATGGCTTCCCCGCTATTACATCTATGATAGATGAGCGTAAGCGGTTTATTGACGATTCCTTGAAGAA
Source organism: Bacteroidaceae bacterium (assembly GCA_017536765.1). Lineage (GTDB taxonomy): Bacteria > Bacteroidota > Bacteroidia > Bacteroidales > Bacteroidaceae > HGM04593. Next base: position 14,806 of record JAFXGV010000058.1, on the reverse strand, counting down.
TGCCAAGGAGGCAAACGAGAGGCTTGCCAACATAAAGGCAGAGGGTGAGGCCATTCTAAATGCGGCGCGCGAAGAACAGACACAAATATTGCGCGATGCCGCTGCCACACGCGAACAGCTCATAAAAGAGGCGCGCGAACAGGCGGCAGCCGAGGGTAGCAAGATGCTTGCCGAAACAAAAAGGCTCATTGAGCAGGAGAAGGAGGATGCCTTGCTGCAGATACGCAACAGCGTAGCCGAACTCTCCCTCTCCATTGCCGAGAAGATATTGCGCAAAGAACTGTCGGGCGACAAGGAGCAACAAGCCTATGCAAACAAAATGGTGGATGAGGCTGTTGCAAAAAAAAATGCTGAGCAATGAACACCGGAGTAATTTCCATACGATACGCTAAAGCGCTCTACGAATATGCCAAGGAGCATAATGCACAGGCTGCCGTATATAAAAATATGCAGCAGCTGAAGGATGCTTTGCGCCAGGTGAAGGAGCTGCCCGCGGTGCTCAAAAGTCCCTCGCTTTCTCACAGCGAGAAGGTGGCACTCATATGCTCGGCCGTGGAACCTTCGTCTGTTTTTGAACATTTTATCACGCTTGTGGTAAAGCAGGAACGCGAGGATATGCTCCTTTATATCGCTTATGCCTACATTGGTATATACCGACTGGAAAACAAGGTGGTGGCAATGAAGGTAACCACAGCTGTGCCTATGCCCGACTCTTTTCTTGACAGGGTTGCAGAAATCTTGGAATCACAGGAGAGTGTGGATGTGGAGATAAGGAACATAGTAGATGATTCCATAATAGGCGGCTTCGTGTGCCAGGCCAATTATCTCCGTTACGATGCAAGCGTGAGAAACCAATTGAGCGAGATCAGGAAAACGATTGTAAAATCAAACAAGAAGATAGTATAATGAATATTAAACCAAGTGAGGTGTCGGCCGTGCTGCTTGAGCAACTGAAAGGTATCAACAGCGGGGCAAAGTACGACGAGGTAGGCACGGTGTTGCAGGTGAACGACGGTGTGGTGCGCATCTATGGCCTTAATAATGCCGAGGCCGAGGAGCTCCTTGAATTCGACAATGGAATAAAGGCCATTGTAATGAACCTCGAAGAGGATAATGTGGGTGCCATACTTTTGGGCCCCACCGACAAGATAAAAGAGGGAATGAGTGTGAAACGTACCGGGCGCATTGCATCGCTTAACGTGGGCGAGGGTATGTTAGGTCGTGTGATTACCCCCCTTGGCGAGCCTCTCGACGGCAAGGGTGATATCGAAGGTGAGTTGTACGAACTGCCGCTTGACCGCAAAGCCCCGGGTGTGATATTCCGCCAACCGGTGACAGAACCGCTGCAAACAGGCCTTAAATCCATAGATTCTATGATTCCCATCGGCCGAGGCCAGCGCGAGCTCATCATCGGTGACCGCCAAACGGGCAAAACGGCCATAGCCATAGACACAATAATAAACCAACGTGCCAATTACGAGGCAGGCAAGCCTGTCTATTGCATATATGTGGCAATAGGTCAAAAGGGCTCCACCGTGGCATCTATAGTAAACACTTTGCGTTCACACGGAGCATTGGAATATACCGTGGTGGTGGTTGCCACAGCAGCCGATACCGCCGCAATGCAATACTATGCACCTATGGCGGGTGCAGCCATCGGCGAGTATTTCCGCGACACAGGCAGGCACGCGCTTGTGGTTTATGACGACCTCTCAAAACAGGCTGTTGCCTACCGCGAGGTGTCGCTCATCTTGCGCCGCCCATCGGGCCGCGAGGCATACCCGGGCGATGTCTTCTATCTCCATTCGCGCCTGCTCGAGCGTGCCGCCAAAATAATAAACCAGCAAGAGGTAGCCGAGCAGATGAACGACCTGCCGCCATCGCTCAAAGGCAAGGTGAAGGGTGGCGGTTCGCTCACAGCCCTGCCTATTATAGAGACACAGGCAGGCGATGTGTCGGCATACATACCCACAAACGTAATCTCTATTACCGATGGTCAGATATATCTGGAGAGCGACCTCTTCAATCAGGGCTTCCGCCCTGCGGTGAACGTGGGTATCTCAGTGTCGCGCGTGGGTGGTAATGCGCAGATTAAATCGATGAAAAAGGTTGCGGGTACGCTTAAGATAGACCAGGCGCAGTTCCGTGAACTGGAGGCGTTTGCCAAGTTCGGCAGCGATATGGACCCCGTGACAATGATGGTAATAGAGCGTGGAAGGCGCACCAATCACCTGTTGGTGCAGCCGCAATATTCCCCAATGCCTGTTGGTGAGCAGATAGCCGTTCTTTATTGCGGTGTGCACAATATGCTGTCTAAAGTGCCACTCGACAAGGTTCAGGAATTTGAAACGCTTTTCCTCGATGTTATGCGCACGCGCCACAAGGCCGATGTGCTCGATGTGTTGGCATCGGGTATCATAAACGATGAAGTAGCCAAAATAATTGAAGATGCAGCAGCCGAAATAGCCGCCACCCTTAATTAAAGAAGGATATGAATTTGAAGGAGGTAAAACAGAGAATACAATCGGTAAAGACAACGCAGAAGATAACCTCGGCAATGAAGTTGGTTTCTGCCGCCAAACTCCGTCGCGCGCAAGCAGCGATAGAGGGTATGCGTCCTTACCATGAGAAACTTTCCGATATACTCTCAACCTTTTTACATAGTACAGGCAGCATATCCACCCCTTATACCGCAGTGCGCGATGTGAAGCGTGTGGCAATAGTGGTTATATCATCCTCGTCGAGCCTTTGCGGTGGTTTCAATGCCAACATCATACGCACTGCAAAAGAGGTCATTGATGAATATACCGCAGCAGGGGTGGCTGTTGAACTGTTCCCGGTGGGGAAAAAGATATCCGAAGCGATAAAGAAGATGGGCCTTGTGCAAAACGATGCGCTTATGCCGCAGGCCGAAAAAATCTCTTATCAGGCAGTTTCGTCTGCCGCAGAAAGCTTTATGGCACAATTCGCCGCAGGTGATTTCGATAAAATTGAAATTCTCTACAACCGCTTCTTCTCGGCAGCCAAGCAAGCTCCTGTAAGAGAGGTGTTCCTGCCGGTGGAAATAGAGGATGTTGCACAGGGTGGCGAGGTGCAAACCATCGAATATATTGTTGAACCGGGCAAAGAGGAACTTGTAGGCCGGTTGTTGCCAAAGGTTATAACACTGCACCTGTTTACCACATTGCTCGATTCTGCAGCAGCCGAGCACGCCGCCCGTATGATGGCTATGCAGATAGCAACCGACAATGCCGATGACCTTATAGCCGAGCTTGTGCTCGAATATAACAAAGGCCGCCAGCAAGCTATTACTAATGAATTGCTCGATATAGTGTCGGGCAGCACAAACCAATAAAATGAAGAAGATACTTTTTTTTATAGCCGTAGTTGCCATAATAACAGCCTGTGGCGATAAGAATAATTTACATATAACAGGAGTCGTCGAAGCCGGTCTTGCCAATGGCGACAGCCTTCATCTTGTGCATATCGATGCAACAGGCAATGTCGCCACGCTTGCCTCTTGTGCAGTGGAGGATGGTGCTTTTGAACTTGCAGCAAATGTAAATACCCCTGCTATGTGCAACATCGTTACCTATAACAAACAGGGCAGGGTGCATCGCAATATAGATATAGTTGCCGAGAATGAGCCGCTCACCGTTACCGTGTTGCAGGATTATGCACGTGTGTCGGGCTCGCCGCTTAACGACAGATTGCAAAGCTATAACGATTCCGTAGCTTTGGTAAAACAGCTGTACAAACGATACTATGACAAAAAGGCGCAAAACCCCACACTCTCGGACAAGGCGGTGGAGGAGGCCGACAAGGTTATGGCTGTCACCGCTGTTCATCACCGCACCATTGTTTATCGTGCAATAGAGCAGAATATCGACAACGTGGTGGGTATGCACATAATTAAAACCAATTTCAATATCTTGGAACCCGCCAATGCGCTCAAATATATTGAGCAACTGCCCGCAGATTACAAGAGCGACTACTTAATATCATATATGCGCAAATATTACAGCGCTATTTGCAAATATGCCGTAGGTAATATGTATGCCGATTTTGTGTCGTTAGATGCCGATGGTGGCAGCCGCGCCCTTTCGGATGTCGCAGGGCGCGACACGCCCGTGATAGTTGCCATTTGGGCCTCCGATAACCGCCGTTCGCTCAACGAACTGTCGTTGATAGGCGAATTCGAGAAGAAAAACAGCGGCAAGGTGTCGGTTGTGGGTGTGTCGCTCGACGGCAATCGCGAACAGTGGCTATCGGCACTGAAACGGTATGCTCCCGCAGGATTGCAGCTAAATGACTTCAGAGGCTGGAACAGCCAGGTACTCACTGTTTATGGTATAGATAAGTGCCCATATTATATTCTCATAGATAAAAAGGGTATTATAAATTACAGGGGTTTGTCGTGTGACGAACTTATAAATTCTGCCGAAAAACTTTTACAATAATTACCTTATTCAATTATAATTCATCAAGGGTGTGTCACGCGTGACACACCCTTGATTTTTTCCCTCACTCTCCTTCAATCCCTTTGAGTGTCTGCTGCAGCAGTGCTCCCAATCCATCGTCGCCCTGTTCGCGTTCCTTGTTTAGCTTCACAAGAAAATCGGCAGTTGTTTTAAGCGCCTGGTTTATGGTGCCCGGGTCCTCGCAGTTGGCTGTAAGTTTTTCCAACCGTTGTATAAGGCGATGAAAAAGCGAGAGGGTTTCGCTGTGCACATCGTCAATGGTGACACAGCTGTTTTTCTTGCTTTTTACCATAGCTGAAATCTTTGTTCGCGAAGATAATACGCATACCCTCGAATAAGGTTGTGATAATACTAAAATGCTGATAAACAGTGGTTTTTGGCATTATTGCAACCTGCTTTTTGCATTTAGGCATTTCTTTTGCAGCAAAAAAACTTATGAGTGCATTTACAATTTTATCAGGATTGAATGGGGCATTGGGCCTCTATTCGGGTGTCAAAGGCCTGTTTGGGGCGGCCGATGCCCGCGACAAACAAAAGGCGCTGCTCAAACGTGCAGCGGCAGTGGAGGATAGCTGGTATAGGAGAAACTATTTCGGTGATTTCCTCAACAACTCATCGGCGCGTGCGGCAATAAAAAGAGTGGAAAAAACATTGAGTCGCCAAAACAAACAAAACAGGGCCTACGCCGCAATTAACGGAGCAACACCCGAGTATTCAATAGCAAGTAACCAACAGGGTTTGCATACGATGGAGAATCTTATGACAAATCTTGCCGCGCAAGACGATGCCCGCAAGCAAAACATCGATGCTGTCCATCGAAACAATAAGCAGGCATTGATGAACAGTGAACTCTCCAACCTGTCGATGGACGAGCGTATGGCAGCGCAAAGCGCCTCTAACGTCTTTAATCTGCTCGAGGATGCGCTTATGGGTATAAACTGGGGCAGAGAAGACGACAAGTAGTTCCATAAAACAGATAAACCAATGAGCAACAATGACAGTACCGAGCTGCTGAAGAAGCATTGGCTTTCACAGCTGAATAATTATGAGAACGAATACCGCCGTGCCAACCGCAGGCGCAATGTTGCTGCATTTGCCGATTTTACAAAAAACCTACTCTCTCTTGTGGCACAAAACGGAACCATACGCTACAATGTTACCGGCAAGCCGCGTACGGGTGTTGCCAACAAAGAGTATGAGGAGGCGCAAGAACGCTATCGCAAAGCACTTGTCGATTACGAAGGAAAAATGGCGGCCCTGCAATTGAAGCAGAATACCCCTGCCGCAAAAACAGCCTATAACCCGCTTATCGATATCTCTAAAAAGCAGGTGCCCAATCCGTTTGCGAATAAAACAGCTACAACCCTGCCGGCATCGGGTTTTGCGCCTGCGCAATGGGCAAGCGGGGTAAAACCTCAAAATGCAATCTCAAAACCTCCTTATTGGTATTCAAACAAAAAACATACATTATGACAAAAAGAAAAGATGAAAACGGAATCCTTGAATACGGGAATTCCAAGCAAAAAAAACTGAAAGAAAACATTTACGGTTATAATAACTATGGTGATAAATTAAGTTTACCGCTTTCCGATGAACAGCGCCAGGCTATGATAGACGATGCGCGAATTGTCTCCGCACAGATGCAAAACGAACAGCAGGAATTGGCTGCTCCCATAAACGAGGCGCAAAAGATAGAACAGTACAATAACTCGGCTCGCAGTTTCCTCGTTCCATCGCCCAACGACGAACTGCGCCGTCGTCGTCTGTTTGCAACATCGGACAAGGCTATGCGCGATGCCGCAGAAGAGGTTTATCAGAATGGTCTTAAAGATACATTCAAGAAAGAACGCACAGCAGCCGAGCAGAATGCCCGCAACGAGTATTTGCGTTATGCATCGGTACCCGGTGCTAACAGCGATGCTGCGTTAGGTGCAATGCAAAGTGCATCGGCCCCCGACAAGGTGATTGCACGAACAATGCATAATGCCGATGATACCGAGCTCAACAGAATAGCAAGCCAATATGCATCCTATGCACGTATGTCGCCACAGGAATTCCGCGACGATATACTCGAACCCCGTTTGGAGCAAAGGCTTTACGAGGAGTATGTAGATGAAGCTGCTCCTAAAAGCAGTGCCGAATACATTGCCCGCAGCTCGTACAACAATTCGCTCACAGGCAAGCTCATCGATTGGAAACGCAATGCTCTTGCGCAGAACAATTCTCAAAGCCTTATCGACCGCGAAGGCCTTGCTTCGTACGATGCCAACCATTTCGAAGATCTTGCAGCGGGTGTAGGCTCACTGCTTGTGGATATGCCTATGTTTTCCGCTATCGGAGGTGTTTCGTCAAGCGCAGTAAAGGGCGTGGCCGGCATTGCAAAGAACCTTTCATCGTCGCTTGCCAAAAAATATGCCGTTAAGGGAATGCAGGCTCCTGTGGCCGAACGTATAGTGGAGCAGGCAATCAAGAGCAGAATGGCTGCCAAAATAGCGGAAAGTTCGGCCACGCAAGGCCTCACACTTGGTACATACGATGCGGGCAACAGCATAGCCGACGACCTACTTGCCAACGATGGAATAGATATAGACAAGGCTGTAAAGGCTTATGGCAAGGGCTTGGCCACCGGTGCAGCGGTGGGCCTGGTTGGCACGCCACTCAGAATGAAGTCCTATGGCCTCACCGGTGGTAAGAAGATGGCTGCCGCAGCAGGTGTGCTTGGTGCCGAATCGGCTGTTTTTACGGCTGTTTCGGGCGTTGACAAGTTGTTGTCGGGTGTTGATGTGGAGCCCATAGATTTGCTGGCCGATTTCGGTGACAGTATGGCTACGCTTGGTGCTATGCGCCTGGCCCATTGGCGTCCTCGTGGCGGTTATGCCAAGCTCAATACCGATGGTAAACTAAAAAAAGAGCTATGTTTCACATCTGCCGAGCAGAAGGAGATGATGAGAACCGGTGTGGAACCGGAACATTTTGTTTCGCAACTCGAATCTGCTTTGAGCACGCCTCAAAAAGAGACGTCCGCTCATATAAGCGATTTGAAGAACAAGTATCTTCAAATGATGTCGAGCAATGAGCTTTCGGCATCAACCCGTGCAAAACTGATGTTTCTTGTGGAAAACAAGATAACATCCACTCCTCCTATGCCTGTCGATTATAGAGTGGAGAAAACCCCTGAAGGTAATTACAACTTCTCTCTCTATGATATAAATGGCAGGCGCATAGATACACGCGAGAATCTTACCGATGCACAAATAAAAGAAAACCTGAATATTGTTTCAGGTTCTTTGCGCAAGAATAGGATTTCCATCGGCGAGTCGGAACTCCTGGCCGAATACTATTCCGATAATTTCTTTCGCCAGGTAGGCAAGTATGCAAGTGATAAGGGGATGAATGTTGACAAGATAATAGATACAATATATAAGAGTGTCAACAACCAATCTACGAACCCGGAAGAGAACGCGTTGCTCCACGAGATTATTCAGCATGCAGGATTGAGCGATAAGAGAGTGGGATACCTGTTGCAAAAAACTCGTCGCAATCTTGAAAAAAAGTATGGCCTTGATGATGGATACTTGCTGCAGGCCATTGATATGCGCACAAATTATATCTCTGAGGCTGCCAATAGGGCGCTCGATGAGTACCTTGCCGTTATTGAAAAGGAGGTGGATGCTCTCAAAGATGGGGTGGACCAGGCCCGCCTTCGTGCCATAGATAGCGAAATGGAGGCTTCCGATTATCCCGGTTATACCAATTACGATGCAAAGAACGAGGAACGTCGAAGATATGCCGAATACAATATGGATAACGGAACAGCGCCTGTCCCGGCCCGTGCTCTTACCGGTCGTTTGAAATTCCCCATCGAGGTGCCAAAGAGGTGGAATGAGCCCTATGCTTGGAGCGTTTATGGAATAAAGAACACCCCTAAAGATTTTATGAAATTTCAGTCGCGTGCCGTACAGTTGTCCACACAATTGGGCTTTGACGTCAATTTCATATACGACGAACGCTCCATTCCTTTCGATGGCAAGGATGTGGATGGGTATAACGAAAAAGTGTCGGCATTTGGCTGGTTCGATAACCAAAGCGGCAAGATTTATATAAATTTGCCCAATGTCAGGGATGTGCACGAACTGGAGAAAACGCTTGTTCACGAAGCGATAGGGCACGCCGGCCTCTCCAATCTTATGGGCAAATATCTTTATGATTTCTACGATGAGATTTACAATCGTGCCGATCCTACAGTGATTCGTGAAATTCATAAAATAGGTCAGCAATATGGTATCGATGGCTATGCTGCCATTGAGGAGTATCTTGCCACCTTGCTCGAGCGTAACTTGCTCACTCGCAAAGAGAATATGTTACTGAACGATGTCAAGAACATTTTCAAGAAGATGCTTGTGGGTAAAAAATTCTATTCGCCCGATAATGACAATATTACAAAGAGTGATTTGCAGGACTTTTTGGATGCTCACCAAAAGGCAATGCTTAGAAGACAACACCCCGACCACTACCGTGCGCAGTTGCTTGGGAAATTTTCCTCACTTGCCGGAGTGACCGATTTTTACGATGCCGTGGCACACAACAGATATTTGCAAGAGCGTTACCCCGATAAGAAGAGCGCTCTTGCCGCTACACCCTCCTTTTTGTTTGACCAAAAAAGGAAAATGCTTGAACAACCCGATTCCTATGGAATAGACGATGTACAAGATTATCCTTTATATCGCTTGATTGGCAAGCGTGGAGCAAACCGTTTGGCAGCAAGTAAGCAGTACGAAGATTACCTTAAAAACAATGCTCCCGATGGGGCTTTGGGCAATACGCAAGAACAATGGGCATCAACAGGCTGGGAAAAGGGTGCCGATGGCCGATGGCGCACCGAAATAGGTGAGGAGCAACTTGAGTTGCGCGACCTTGCAGGTATGGTACTGGAGCTAAAGGATCAAAGAGTGGCCAACATCTACAATGCCATTAAAGGGGCAGCCGGTGACAACCCAAGTCCCAAGCACGAAGATTTCTTGAACAACCTTTGCCGAAACTATGAGCGGGTATTTGCCGGTACCGTAATAAAACTGCGCCATCTGGTGGACGATCCTCTTTTCTACACGGCATATCCCAAATTGGCCGATGTGAAGGTGGAGGTAACCGACAAGATAGAGGGCACTTGCAAATATGACCAGATGCGCAATGTAATGTATGTAACGCCACAGGCAGTTTTTAAGAACAGCGAACTGAAGCGCGACATAGTACCCCAGCTGCAATATATGATTCAAATAGAGGAGGGGTTTGCTCCCCGTTTGGATTTTATGGAACTCAACAGGTCGAGGACGGTAAAACGCGAGTATAACGAAGCGGTGAATATGGCTCAAACGATAATAAAGGCACAGGAAGATCCTGCGCTCAGCAACACCGCGGTGAGGGCATCAATACTTTTCACAAATCATTATAAGATGGGCCCGGAGCAGTTTTTGCAGCGCTATCCCACCGGTAGCGATTATCTCCTTGGGCAGTTGTTCAACAAACCTTTTGCCCAAAGCAGCGATGTAGAGGCCGCCAACGCATACAAACGCCAGTTTATGACACCCTATGAGCGTGATAGGAATGCTCCCTCCCTTACCGAGGAGACACCCCGCAGCGACCAAAAGTCGTTTGCCAACCTTGCCGAAGCGATGAACTTCTTGCGCGGCCCATTGGACGAACTCTACCGATACAAGAGATACGAGTCCTATGGCTTGCCCGGGGAGTGGGCCAATCCCAACTATGAGATAAAGGATATAAACATAGACGAACTGCTTGTGAAAGCACGCCGAAACCCTATGATGTATGAATACTTTAATAACATAAAGCATAGGTATATAAAAGAGGCAGCCCAAAAGGCATTGGCTAAATACGAGGAGGTGATACGCCGTAAACGCGCGAAGGAGGACTATACATCTCTGCTCCTTATAGATCCTGTTGAAGCACCCGATGCAGCCAAGGATCCCAAAAAGAATAGTTATGTTGAGTTGCGTGAGGCCGAGATATTTAGCGAGATTGCATCAATGCCATTGGCAAAAATGCACTTTGGCAGCAAAGCATTGCAGGGTATGGTCCCAAGAGGCCAGGTGATAAACGAATTAGAGGATAGGTTAAAGGTTAGGTATGGCCTTAACGATGATTTCGATATCTTCGGCAGCAGCTATCTCGATGATAATAACCACTAAACTATGGCTGTTATGAATAAATTCCTCAACAGGCGCGTTAAGGCACAGCCACCCACATACGATGGAGTGGAGGTAAAGGAGCCTGCAACCGCCATTGAATTCCTAAACGAGTGCGCCGCTTGCTGGAGTGCACTCGATGAGGCTCGTCGCAAACTGCGACGAAGCCTTATGTATAGCTACGGTGACCAGTGGGGCGACTATGTACGCGATCCCGATACAGGGCAATATATCACCGAGGGAGCGCTCATTAAAAAGAATGGCAAGGTTCCCTTGAAAAACAATATGATAGCCCCCATACTCAGTAACATAGATGGCCAGATGAGGCAGAATCTTCTGCGCCCCGTCTGCGTGGCCCGCGATAGCCAAGAGAGCCGTGTGGGCGAGATGATGTCCGTGGCAATAGAGTATGTGCACGACATAAACGAGATGGAAGAGTTAGATTCCGACTCTATGCGCCTGTTGCTCAACGGTGGTATGGCAGCCCAACGTGTTGAGTATGGCATAAACCCTTGCAAGGGGCAAAAGGATGTGTGGGTTTATAGCGTGAACCCGTCACGCCTCTTCTTTAACACCCACCTCGAGGATGTGCGTATGTGGGACCTCACCTGCATTGGTGAACTCTTCGACCTCCCGCTCGAGCAAGTGCTCACCCACTTCGGGCGTTCGCCGCACGAAAAGGCACGCATAAAGGAACTGTATGCCTCTGCTTCCTCCTTGTGCCCGGAAATCGCCCGTGCAATGCAGGGCGACGAGGTTGCTTCGCTCTCCTTCTACACCCCGTCGCGCAGCGACCTATGCCGCGTTATTTTGGGGTGGAAACAGGAGTCGCGCGATGCCTATCTATGGAACGATACCGCAAAAGGGACCTGGGGATATATGCCATATACATCCTCCTCGAAACAATACTTCGAGGAGGAAAACAGGCGCCGCATAGCCGAAGGCGAAGCGGCGGGCACTGCACAAGAGGATATTCTGCTTATCGACTACACCTTTGCCACCGAGCGCTATTGGTATTACCGCTATATGACACCCTATGGCGATGTGTTGCAAGAGGGGCGCAGCCCATATTGGCACGGCGAGCACAACTATGTGCTTCACCTATATCCTCTTGTGCAGGGCAAGTTAGGCAATTTCGTGGAGCAGTTCATTGACCAGCAAAGAGCCATAAACCGCACTGCCACACTCATAGATTTCATACGCGGTACATCCTCTAAAGGCGTGCTTGTGGTAGATGACGATGCCTTTGAGAGTATGAGCCGCGAGGAGGTCATAGATGAATATGTACGCTACAACGGAGTGCTCTTTGTGAAACTGAAACCCGGGCAAAGCATTGATGGGGTGGTGCGCCAATACAACAGCGGTGCAGCCGTTGCAGGCGACTTTGAACTGCTCAATCTGCAACTGAGGCTCATAAATGAAATATCTGGCGTGAACTCTGCATTGCAGGGGCAGGCACCGCGTGCAGGTACTCCCGCAAGCCTTTATGCGCAGCAAACGCACAATTCGTCACTTAACCTCAAGGGGTTGTTCGACAGCTTTCGCACATTCCGTCGCAGGCGCGACATAAAACTGATGAAAACAATACAGCAGTTCTATACCGATGTGCGTTACATAGACCTTGCCGGCAGCGAATACGATGCCGAATCAAAGTGGTACAACCCCGAAAAGGTGCAGTGTGCCGAAATAGACCTCACCATAGCCGAGGGCTATAACACACCCGCCTACCAAATGCTGGCTAACGATTTTCTTATGGAACTCTTCCGCGCCAATGCCGTGGATGTGAAAACAATGCTCGAAAACAGTTCCTTCCCGTTTGCTACCAAAATATTGGAGGCCATAAAGCGCAACGAGCAGCAGGTGCAGGAGGGCGCACCAATGGGCGGCATTCCACCCGAACTGCTCGCACAGATGCAGCAGTCTATAGCAGCGCAGTCGTTTGTGCCACAAGAACAAGTGCAAGTGCCACCTGTCGTGGATGAGGCTGCTGTGCCGTCGCAACAGCCTGCAGCAGAGGTACCCTTGCAGTAAACTAACAGGAAAGGAACCACGCGTGGTTCCTTTCCTGTTAGTTGCTCATTATCGTGATAACCGTGTTTTTATTACAAGGCATTACAATTGAATTTTCGTTTAGAGGAACGTCGCTCTCTATCCTATACTCCTGTTTCTGCTCTTTAAGCGGTATATACATATTTACATATCCATTGGCATCGGATGTTGCTTCCCGTTCGTCTATAACAATTCTCTGGTTGCTCACCGGGCGGTCGGCTTCAAGGTCGTATAGCTGAAAATGTATATTTCCATATTTTATGGTGTCGCGACATATGTTCAATGTCATATCTTGGCTAAGAATCATTGTGGTGTCGATATCACGGAAATTAGCAGCTCGGCAGGTTATTCTCGCCTCGTTCCCTATGAATTTTTGCGGTATGTTATGGAACAGCATCGCATCTCCCTCCTTTTTAATGGTATCGCACTTCGTTTCATTGTCAAGTGTAATTGTAATAATGGCATCCTCCATTGGTGGCAGTTGGCTGTTGTGGCAGGTAGCCTCGTGTAATCGCACGCTCACATCTACACTGCTGCTTTTTATCCACACACCCAAAATAGTGGCAATTACAAGCAATACTCCAAGAATCCTGTATATTGTATGTTCTACTAACCTGCGTTTGTGTCTTTGCCATATATAGTCAAATTCTACATCCAGCAGCTTGGTTATAAGTTGCACATATGCCCGCTCCCTGTTGAGCCACGGGTAACGGAAAACCTTTTCGTGGATATTGGCGCCGAGAATTTCCGGAATGCCCAACTCTTTTACAATGGGGTTAAAACACTCGGTATCTTCGTTCCCACTGTTTGGAATACCATCTACAATGAAAAAATGAATGTTCTTGCTCCTCCCTAATGAATGGAAGAATTCAATCTCCCTGCCCACCCATTCCGACTTTGCCGAGTTGGGCGAGCATATAACTATGAGGTTGCGCGATGCACGCAGCCTTTCTTTCAGTTCATCGTTCAACCCGCCTGGTTGTATGTCGGTGGGTGCAAAAAATATCGGTTTTATTGGTTTGCGCTTCCAACCGCGCTCATTGCATTGTGTTGCCGGCATTTTGTACTCTTCCAGCTTGCGTTGCAGGCGCTTCCCCCATTTAATGTCCTTGGAGTTGTAGCTTATAAATGCGAAATATTTATAGTTGTTATTTTGCTTGTTCTCTTTCATCATTCAGTTTTTGTAGTTTTTCTGTAATGCGGTTTATATCTTGTTCATACATTTGGGGGTTCTCTTTTGTAAGTCTTTTGTATATATCCAACGCTTGTTTATAATAATTTTTGCTTTCGTTTTGTCTTTTGGTGATTGAATATATATGGGCCATATTGCTTAAAATCTTTGCACGCTCATCATCATTTGGCGCTAACTCCAAACATCGGGAATAATATATTTCAGCTTCATTGTGGTCCTTCAACTCTTTGCATAGTGTGGCGTATTCAAGGGCGGTCTCAAAGTTATTTACCTTGTCGGCCATAGATTTAAGCAATTCCTTTGCTTTCTCCCAATTATTCTGTTCTTTATATATCTCTATTTGTGTTTTCAAATTTTGCAGAAATCTCTTGAAATCCTCTTCGGCAAGAGATTTTGCTTCATTGCCGGTTGATATAAGCAGTTCGGCCTCGTCTATCGTGTTATTTGCGGTTTTTACCTTTTCTATATAATTCCCTTGCTCAAAAAGTTCAATGGCTCTTTCCACCTCGCCGGCGTTGAACAGCTCCACTGCCTGTTGTGCCAAAGTATCAATCTCGCTCTCGTCTATGCGGGCAAACACATCGGCATATTTTTCCATATTCTCCTTTGCCGCCGACAGCTCCTTGTGCAGTTCATCCAACTTTTTGTAATACTCCACTGACTCCTCTTTATATTGGGCCTCAATTTCGGCAAGTCGTTTGTCATACCTCTTCTTGGCCTCTCTTTCTCCAATGGCAATAAGATTGTTTTTCCTGTTCTCGAACTCCGCGACATCGCATAGAATGATAACCAAAGGCTCCTTGCGCACGCTCCATTCCTCCACCGCCTGTTTGTTGAAAATCATCATCCCCTTTTTGGTGATGGTGACGCTGCCTATCCTGTCG
>JAFXGV010000057.1 GCA_017536765.1 Bacteroidaceae bacterium | reverse complement strand
TCTGAACCCGGGCAATCTATGAGGTTCAGCTTTTTATTCGCCTGCTCCACCTGGAATACGGTGGTAAATACAGAGTAGCCATACTCCTGCTCCACAGGGAAATAGTCGCTTACGGTATTCTTTGCCTCTACCGTACCTCTACGTTTTATGATACCACCCTCATAGAGCATAGCCTCTGTGAGAGTGGTTTTTCCAGAGCCTGAACATCCTACGATTGCAATGTTCTTGATTTCGTTAGTTTGATAAGTTTTCATATTGTTTTTGCTATTTTGGTTAGTTTGTTATAAAAGCGGTAGCAATGTAGGAATTTTTGGGTAGATAAGCAAATAGATTTGAAAGGTTTTTCAAAAAAGAGATAAAAAAATTATCTTCGCGGGCAAAAGGGAAAGCAATGGCAGGCATATACATACACATACCGTTTTGCAAACAAAGGTGCCGTTACTGCGCCTTCTACTCCACCACACTGCACGCACTGCACGGCAGCTACACAGCAGCCCTATGCCGCGAGCTTGAACAGCGCAAGGAGTATGCCGGCGGCGAGCCTGTCGAAACCATATACCTTGGCGGCGGCACACCGTCGCTGCTCACCGAGGAGCACCTTGCAGGCATCCTTGAAAGCATACACCGCAACCATAGCATCGCCCCCGCCGCCGAAGTAACCATAGAGTGCAACCCCGATGACCTCACACCTGCATACGCGGCAATGCTCGCCCGTTTAGGGTTCAACCGCATAAGTATGGGCGTGCAGAGCTTTTGCGACGAGCAACTGCGCCGCTTGGGCCGCCGCCACACAGCCGACGGGGCACGAGAGGCTGTGCACAATGCCCGCGCCGCAGGGTTCCGCAACATAAGCATCGACCTTATGTTTGCCCTCCCAGGCTCCACTCCCGAGCAATGGGCGGCCGACCTGCGCAGCGCCATCGAGCTGCAGCCCGAACACATTTCGGCCTACAACCTCACATACGAAGAGGACACGCCACTCTACCGCGCCCTGCAAAAGAGAGAGATAGCCGAACTGAGCGAGGAGGAGAACCTCACACAGTTCAATATGCTCATAGAGCAGATGAAGGCCGCAGGCTACCGCCATTACGAAATATCCAATTTCGCCCGCCCCGGGCAAGAAAGCCGCCACAACAGCAGCTATTGGCACGATATTCCTTACATAGGCCTTGGGGCAGGCGCCCATTCCTATGACGGCACAGCGCGCGGCTGGAACATTGCCGACGTAGCGCTATATATAAAAGGTATAAACAACGGCAGCGCAGTATTTGAAGTGGAGCAACTGACCAACGAGGAACGTTACAACGATGCCGTGCTCACCCGCCTGCGCACCGCCGACGGCCTGCCCGCCCGGTGGGTAAAAGAGAAATTCGGGCACACCTTATATAACTATATGATGCAGGCAGCCCACAAGGAGATAGCCGCCGGCAACCTGTGCCAAACACCCGATGGGCGCTTCACACTCACCACCAAAGGCATTTTTGTGAGCGATGCAGTGATAAGGGAGTTCATATATGTATAATAAATAAACCGAGAGCGGTGCCACGGCACCGCTCTCGGTTTATTTGGTTATTGTAAATTATATTACATCAAGCTGTTTGCAAGAGCAAGAATCTCCTCACCGATAGCATCGGCAGCCTCTTGTGTGGGGCCCTCTGAATAGATACGAACGATGGGTTCGGTGTTGCTCTTACGCAAGTGCACCCATTTGTCGGGGAAATCGAGCTTCACACCATCCACGGTATTAATCTCGGCCTTGCCTGCGTATGTAGCCTTAATCTTCTCAAGGATGGCATCAACATCGCAACCGGGCTTCAGGTCGATGCGGTTCTTACCCATAAAGTATGCGGGATATGTGGCGCGCAACTCGCTCACGGTCTTTTTCTCGTGTGCAAGGTGGCTGAGGAACAAGCAGATACCAACCAAAGCGTCGCGGCCTGCGTGGCAAGCGGGATAGATAACACCGCCATTACCCTCGCCACCGATAACGGCGTTGGTCTCGCGCATCTTGGTAACCACGTTCACCTCACCCACAGCCGAAGCCGAGTACTGGCAGCCGTGAGCATTGGTAACATCGCGCAAAGCGCGTGTGGAGCTCAAGTTCGAAACGGTGTTGCCGGGGGTGTGTTTCAGCACATAATCGGCAACGGTTACAAGGGTATATTCCTCGCCATACATTTCGCCGTTCTCGCAGATGATGGCCAAACGGTCAACGTCGGGGTCCACAACGAAAGCAACATCGTTGCCACCCTTTGCCATAAGGCCCATAATGTCGCCCAAGTTCTTTGCAAGAGGCTCGGGATTGTGCTGGAAGTCACCTGTGGGCTCGCAATAGAGTTTATCTACCTTTGTGATACCGAGTTTCTCGAACAGGCGGGGAAGGATGACACCACCTACAGAGTTCACGCAGTCGATAGCCACCTTGAAGCCTGCAGCCTTTATAGCCTCAACATCCACAAGGGGAAGAGAGAGCACTGCATCAATGTGTTTCTCGTCATATGTTTCATCGAGGCGGTACTTGCCAAGTGTTTCAACATCGGCATAGTCGAACTCCTCGGCAGCAGCAATGCGAAGCACCTCCCGGCCCTCGGCTGCATTGAGGAACTCACCCTTCTCGTTCAACAGTTTGAGAGCATTCCACTGACGGGGGTTATGGCTTGCTGTGAGAATAATACCACCGCAAGCATCTTCCATAGTAACAGCAACCTCGGTTGTGGGGGTGGAAGCGAGGCCTATGTCAACAACATCGAAGCCCATACCCATAAGAGTACCGCAAACTATTTTGTTCACCATACTGCCCGACAAACGGGCATCGCGGCCCACTACAATCTTATTGCTTGTCTTAGTTGTTGTTTTACGAATCAGCGCAGCATACGCCGAAGTCAATTTCACCACATCCAGAGGAGTCAAACCCTCATCAGCTCTGCCACCGATGGTACCTCTGATACCTGAAATAGATTTAATAAGTGTCATATAGATTTATGATTAGTAGTTGTGATTATTCCGGTTGAAATTTTATGTTGTAAAAGCAGGGATAAACATAGGTGGCCGCCATCGAAGTACCCTCGGTGTGCGGAACTATTATGTTTATCTCGGCAAGGTTGGCCTGGCTGCGGGTAAAATAGAGGTAAGGCATTGCCACCAACCAACCTGTAGGCACGGCTGTTGTACCATACGTGTCGTGCATAACACCCGATGCAAATGAAGCCGAATAATTGCCACCATCGTTCACCACCGTCATTTCGTCGGGGGCCGCTTTATCGTGGTTCGACGAGAAGGTCTCTTCATCCATTATTGCATACTCGGTATATTTTATCAACAGGTTCATCGATGTGCCATCGGCAATCTTTTTTGCAGCGACATTCCCATATTCCGAACGACGCGGGTTGGGATTCTTCACAAATTGCACATACACATTATCGAGTAGCACATACTCGTTATTATCGATATTCGTAATGGAATCCTGCTCTATGAATTCACTTTTTGAGATAACGGAAATACCCTCCGACATTATAAAATCATTTATGGCATCACGTTCCCTGTCTTTCATTTCCGAATACGACACGCCATCGTCACACGCCACAAAAAGCATAGCAAACAGTGGCATCAACAGCACAAAAATCCAACGGTTTTTCATCATAGCAGTCTAAAATATAAACTCAAATACTCAAAATCATTCAAAAATACTACTTTGCAACGAAAAAGCAAAAACAAATCTCAAAATTTTATCTGCATTGCAAACAAATATACAAAATAGTGCAGAAAATCACCGATGACGACAAGAATTATTCGGCAGTAAGTTCTTTCCTGTATGCGTTCAATGCCTTGAAGAACTTATCAACCGCCGCATCCATAGTGTCGTGCACTTCGCCACCCGATGCATTCTTATGCCCGCCACCTCCAAAAAACTCGGCAGCAAGCGTATTACAGGGGAAATCGCCCACACTGCGCAGCGACACGTTTATTTTGCCCGGCAGCTCCTCGCGCAAAAAACAAGAGAAACGTACACCTTTCTTTTGCAACGGCATATTCACAAGCCCCTCGGTGTCGCCTTTGGACACATTGAAACGCATCAGTTCCTCGTGGGTGAGGGTAATGAGCGCCGCGTTCGATTTGGGATAGAATTTGAGTTTTGAGTAGAGCACATAACCCATAAGCCTCAAACGCGATGTAGAGCAGTTGTAAAAAACCTTTCTATAAATCAAATCCTTATCTATGCCTGTTGCTATAAGTTCAGCCACAATAAGATATATATCCTTACGGTTCGAAGCATAGGCAAACGAGCCCGTGTCGGTCATCATACCCGTGTAAATCGCCTGTGCCATATGCTGCGACAGAGCTCCCACGCCCGAAAGACGATAGATTACACGGAACACCAGTTCCGATGTAGAGCAAGCCTCGGGAGCCGACAGCGAGAGTAAAAAGACATTATCGGGGTGCAGATGGTGGTCTATAAGCACCTTGGGCGCCGATGTCGCAGCCACGGCATCACCCAACGGGCCCAAGCGGGGAATGGAATTGAAATCGAGACAAAAGACAACATCAGCAGCAGCCACAAGCTCACGCGCACGCTCCTCGGCCGCTTCGTATACAACTATATCACTTGCAGCAGGCAGCCAGGCAAGGAATTCGGGACATCCGTTGGGCAGCACCACATCGGCAGTCTTGCCCCGGCTGCGCAGATAGAGCATCATAGCAAGCGACGAACCCACCGCATCGCCATCGGGATTTTTGTGGGCCACCACCACAAATTTTTCATTCTCGTTTATAATAGTGCGCAGAGCATCCATCTGCTCCTGCGATATTAACCATTCAAGCATCATAGATATAATTTTATTAACGCGAAGATAGCAAAAAGCCCACTCATCGACAAGGGAAAAGAAGAAAACATTATTTACCGCGCATAGTCTCCACCGAAAAGCTATCGCCGGTGCCCCTTAATTTCACCGCGCCAAGCTGCGAAATATCTATATAACCAACGCCCGCTGCACCACACTCCCGCAACAGTCTGCGGCGGCTGCCCGCATAGAGCGAGCCGTCGAGCACAATGCACGATGCAGGATAGACCTCGAGCAGCCTCTCCACAGGCCCCAAGAATCCCCTGCACAGCCATAGCACATCCACGGGATGTTGCAGGCTGTCGCTCAGCCAGCAATCATCCACAAGCAACTGCATACGAAGCCCTGCAAATGAGAGCAGCCCATTGGAGTAACTCACACAGCTATCGGAATATTCCGTTTCAAGCCAACGCACAGAGGTTATACCCTCACGCTCCATAAAGAGAAGGAGTACTCTGTCGGCATCGGAATCGAATTTGGGAACAGAAGAGAGCGCATAAGCCCCACCACCCTGCGACATCACAAGAGCAGCACCCGATTTGTTATTATTGAACAGCAAGACAGAATCGGAATAATCGGTTCCTTTATCTGTAAAAATATTTAACATCATCGCCACTATGGCAGCCATAGACACAACGGCTGCAAACAGATATTTACGGTGCATCACACAATAGAAAAACGTAGTAAGCACAAATGCCGCGAAGCAAGCCCCCGCAACATCCACCTGCGGCAGCATAACCGATGCTGCAGGCAGCGAGGCCACAAACTCCACCACACCATTCATAAAAGCAAGCAACCACGACAACAGCCACACGACACATTGTTGCACAGGGGGAAGAGGCACCGTCACCCACAACCAGACAACAAACGTCATAAGCACAGTGGCAAGCGGCACCAATAACAGGTTGGCAAAAAGAAAATACAAGGGAAACGTGCCGAAATAGTACCACACAAACGGCAGCACACCCACCTGTGCTGAAAACGACACCGCAAGCAGCGACACCGCCGAGCGATAGAGCCTGCCGTGCTTGTCGCAACCAAGCAACTCGTTCAGCCACGGCGTGAGCAACATTATGGCAAGCACCGCCGAAAAGGATAACTGAAAACTAATATCGAACAGCAAACGCGGCGAGAAGAGCAGCATAGCCATTGCCGCAAACGCCAAAGAGTTGAGCGACGAGCTATCCCTGCGCAGGCAGCGCCCCACCGACACAAGCGAAAAGAGCAGTGCCGCGCGAACTATCGACGGTGTGAGCCCCGCCACAAATGCAAAAGCCCACAGCAGCAACAGAGCAAGCAACTCGCGGGCAATGTACCACTTGCGGTTTCCGCCCGCAAAGCCTAACAAGGTAACCACCACCATATAAAAGAGCCCCAAATGCAGGCCCGAAAGAGCCAGCAGATGACTCACACCCGCATCGGAATAGACCTCCTTGAGTTCCTGTGGAAAGCCCCGCTTTTCACCTACCGAAAAGGCTGCAAGCAACGATAGGGCACTCCCCTCGAACCCCTGCTGCTCGTACATCCTCACAATATCGTCACGCAGGGCCAACGCACGCATTTGGAGCGACACATTGCCCATACCCACGCTTTGCCACCCTCCTATAGGCAGAAAGACAGAGCCGCTCACCCCCTTCAAACGCATATAGCGTTCCATGTCGAACTCGGCAGGGTTGCCTGCATTGCGGGGGTTCTCTATAACAGCATTGAAGCGCACCTTCTCGCCCACACGCAAAGTCTCGGCCTCCACGCTGTTGGCAAAATATAGTTCCACACGCCCTTCGCAACGTTCGCCACTTGCCACCGAACCATCGGCGGCCACCACATAGGCAAGTGCCCTTGTGGCCACACCGCCCATATGAGGAACCTCAAGCAACTGCGCCTCACAAGCCACCTTGCGGCCACTCCATCGAGGAGTCTCAACCGCCTTGTCGCAAGTAATCACAAAGAGCCCCACCGCCAACATTGCGCCCGTGGCACCCGCGCCAAAAAGCCACGCAGGCAGGCGCGACGAAAGGCCCGCAGCCACCGCAAGCAGAGACAAAGCAAACAAGGTGGCTGTGTGCGACAAACTCACATCGCACAGCCACCCTATTACAATTCCGCCAATCAGCGGCAACGCCAATTTAAGCAGAGGATAATTCTTTATATCAAATTCAAGCACAACCTGTTACAAGGCACGCAGAGCAGAAATTACAGCCTCGGGATTTTCGGCTTTGAACACGGCATTACCCGCTACAAGCACGTCGGAGCCGGCCGCAGCCAGCAGAGCACCGGTCTCCACATTCACACCACCATCGACCTCAATCACAGCCTTTGAGCCTGTTTTTTCAATGAGTTCACGCAATTCGCGCACCTTCTCCACCGTGTGCGGGATAAACTTTTGCCCGCCGAAACCGGGGTTCACGCTCATAAGCAACACCAGGTCGAGGTCGGCAATAACATCCTTGAGCATACACACGGGGGTGGAGGGGTTCAACGTAACACCCGCCATCATTCCGGCATCCTTTATCTGCATAATTGCGCGATGCAGATGCACGCAAGCCTCGTAATGAATATTCATCACACGGGCGTTCAACGCCTTCACCGCATCGAGATAGTTCATAGGGTTTACCACCATTAAATGCACATCGAGCGGTTTGTTGCAAAGTTCTGCAACATATTTGAGCACAGGAGGACCAAATGAAATATTGGGCACAAACACGCCATCCATAATATCTATGTGCAACCAATCGGCATCGCTGCGGTTTATCATCTCCAAATCCTTATGCAGACAACCAAAATCGGCCGACAGCAACGAGGGGGATATAATCTGGCTCATAATTCACAAGTTTTAGTTGATACTGCGAAGATAACACAAACCGAAATCAAATACAAATGTACCGAAACAAAAATGCTTTTCACCCAAATAAAACCATCTCGAACACATACATTATGAAATAAAAGAAAAAAGACTATGCCATTTGCTTTTTTTTTCGTTTATTTGCATCTTGGAACAAAAACCGCGCAAAATTTTTATTTTATATATCAATTTAATTTATTTATTTTATGAAAACCAAAAAATTGTTTTTGTATTTGTCCGCATTAGTCGCGAGCATTACAATTCTTTGGGCAGGAGCTCCGGCATTGGGGAACACCTCCACCGGCACGCCCGAGAACGGCAAGCAGTACTACATCTATGCCGACACTTACCAAGATGGTGAGTTTGTACCCCGTTTCCTCTACAACAACGGCGGCACATTGGCATTG
This sequence comes from Bacteroidaceae bacterium, assembly GCA_017536765.1. GTDB lineage: Bacteria > Bacteroidota > Bacteroidia > Bacteroidales > Bacteroidaceae > HGM04593. The sequence continues at coordinate 9,316 of JAFXGV010000057.1, read as the reverse complement.
AGCACCGCTGCCGACGAGAGCAGTAAAAACTACGTATGGACCTGTATGGTAGATGCCAACGGCAAGTACACCTTCCAAAACGTAGGAGACAACACCAAGTATCTGGCACACAAAGCACTTGCCGATGCTGCCTACAACTTCACTCTTGGAAAGAGTGAAGCAAACCACGCCGGTACCACCATCTGGTCCGATGCTGCAAGCCGTTACTTAGTAACAAAGAACGATGGTAGCACTTTCGACCAAGCCCAAAACACATACAACCAAACAACCGACACTTGGTGCACCGACTATGTGTTTGTGGAGTATGTAGAGCCAAGTGGCGAGCTATTGTCCATCACTTCCAACTACGCAGGTGCAGGTGAAGTGAGTGCAAGCGGCACCGCATTGGCCCTCCCCTACACAAAATATGAGAGCACCATTGCACTGCCCATAACCTTGACAGCCACTGCCAACAGCCCCTACACATTCTTGGGCTTCTTCAATGACGAAGAGAACTTGGGCACAGAATACACCATTGAGACACTCGACGCCGACCTCAGCATCGAAGCACGTTACAGCCTCGACGTCTTCTCGGCCGACCTCAACAACCCCGTTCCCGTGCGCCTTTACAACAGCCGCGACAAGGGTTATTCAATTAAGATGAACGCAGCCGCAAGCTACACAGGCAATGCGGTGAACAGTGGCAATGGCACATACGGCGAGAACGAGATATGGTATCTTGTGGGAACATCAGAATCGTTCAAGATGTACAGCCGCACAGCAGGTACCGACCTTGCAGTAACCCTTGCAGGCACAGGCGGTGGCTCGGCAGCCACACTCACAGCCAACGGCACCGATTTGTGTCTGGTATCACAAACCGACGGTTCATTTGCAATATGCCCCGTAGGCGCCACAGGCCAGAGCTTTAATATGCACGGTGGCAAAGGCAACAACATCAAGTTATACAACACAACCGACGGTGGCTCAAAATGGCTCATCAAGAAGGTTGACACAAGCAAAGCCCTAAAGATTAACTACAACGCACAAACCGAAGGCGGTTACGAGCAGAACTACAAAATAGGCGAGCTTGCCATAAACGTAGATGGAAACCAGAGCATCACTATGCTCGAAAAGACAACTATCCCCGCATCGTCAGATGCTATGTACCTGCCCGAGAATGCCGTATTCGGCATATCTGCAGGCTTTATGTGCCACGGCTGGACAATGGATTTCAACGGCAGCGAGGCTATTGGCGAGCAGACACTGCCCGAGGGCGGCCTCATTGTTAATGTAAACATAGCAGTGGATACCGATAACAAATATCAGTACCTATACTACTCACCCGGGCCCAATGGCAAGCCTTACCGTATTCCCGCCCTTGCAACAACAGCCAACGGCTATGTATTTGCAATAAACGACTACCGCCCCTGCGGTAACGACATAGGTTACGGTGAGGTAGACCTCGTAATGCGCCACAGCACTGCTGCCGGTAGCGAGTGGGATGGCCACAGCTGGACAGAGCCCGTAACCATAGCCGATGGTTTGGGCCACACCAACGACGGTATATGGAAACTCGGCTTTGGCGATCCCGCAATTGTTGCCGACCGCGAGAGCAATCAAGTGCTTGTAATGAGCGTATGCGGTAACCGCACCTGCTGGGCCGGAAACTACGGTGCAGGCACAGACGAGAACCCCGAAAACCCCAACCGCGTTTCTCGTCTCTACATCACATTCAACGAGAGCACACAGCAGTGGGAGGTAGGCCAGCCCGAAGAGGTTACATACAGTATCTACCCCCTCTTTGACGACGAGGAGGGCAACCACCACGTAGGTTCGCTCTTCATTGGCGCAGGCCGCATAGCACAGAGCAGCAAGATTAAAGTGGGCACCCACTACCGCATTTACTGCGCAGTGTGGGCAGTTGCTACAGGCAGCAGCCGTTACCACAACTACGCTATCTACTCCGACGACTTTGGAAAGACTTGGAACCTCCTTGGCGAGCTTGGCAACGACTATAACGACAGCCCCGCCCCCAATGGAAACGAGCCCAAGTGTGAAGAGTTGCCCGATGGCAGCGTGCTCCTTAGCAGCCGTAAGGGATATGGCCGTTACTTCAACGTATTCCACTACACCAACGTTGAGACAGGCGAAGGTACCTGGGACGGCGTTGTAGCTACCGATGCTGTTGGCGACCTAAAATGGGGCAGCAACGACACCAACGGCGAGCCTTTACGCGTGGGTAACGTACTCTTCCAGTCGGCTCCCACAGGCAGCGACAGAAGAGATGTGTCAATATTCTACAAGGTATTGAGCAACGACGCAGCCGACTATACACCCACCAAACTGTCAAGCGGCTGGACCGAAATAAATGTCTCCGACGAATATTCGGCCTACTCTTCAATGGCACTTCTCCCCGACAACGAGACACTTGCCATCTATTACGAAGAGGCCCCCGGCGGTTACTCAATGGTATATCTGCCCCTTAAGTTAAAGGATATACTCCCCGCCGATGTTTACGATGCCATTTCGGCACTCCCCCCCACATACGCAAGCGAGAGCAGCCCCGTGTGGCACCACATTAAGTTCAGCGCCAGTGGCGACGTGCTTTGCGACCAGGGTGCAGGCAACAACGCTGCAACTGCTACAGCCGAGGAGACCGATGCTTGTATGTGGAACATAGTGGGAACAAAGGACGGTTTCTACCTTGTGAGCAAGCTTGGCAACTACCTTACTTACGACGCCACAAACAACCTTTACAAAACTACTGCCGAAAAGAGCAACAAGGCAGCCTTCGTTCTCAAAGAGAACATAAAGGGCAGCTGGGAGATTATGCGTAAAGGCGCAAGCAAATCTATGAGCCAAGTAACCGCGACACGCGCAATTACAGGCTCTGTTGCCGATGCCGACATTCTTGGCGATGCCAACCAAATTGCATTCCTCGACCTCACACCCGAGGTTTACGACCCCGCAATCTTCTCTACCGAAGCCGAGCCCGTGTGGTATCAGGTTATTTTCCAAAACGGTAAATGGGCTTTAACCGACCAAGGTTCAGAGCAAAACGCCCTTACAGCAGCAAGCGACAGCAGTGCTGATGCTCAAAAATGGCAGTTCATCGGTACCCCCGAGAGTTTCTATATGAAGAGCAAGAACGGCTACTGGCTTGGATACAGCACAAGCACATCGTTCTACTACTCTACCACAGAGGCCAACAAAGTTGAGTTGAGCGTCTTCAAGACCGCTAACAGCAACTACACAGGTTCTTACGAAATACAGCGTGTAGGCGCAAGCAATTGTATGAATATGTTCCAGGGTGCAGCAGCCGGGCACAAAATCAGCGACTGGGATAAAGGCGATGGTGGCAACCCCTTGCAATTCATCGAAGAGAGCGAAGAGCCCGAGGAGGTTGAACTCCCCTACTTCTCTACCGAGGAGGCACCCGAATATTGGTGGTTGCAGTTCCTCACCGGTAGTGCGGTTATAGCCGACCAGGGTGCAAGCAGCAATGTGCAGACAGCAAATAAATCATACACAGGCGTACAACTATGGCAGCTTGTGGGCGACGAAACAGGTTTCTACATGAAGAACAAGGCCGGCAACTACCTCTCTTGGAACAGCACAGGCAGCCGTTTTGCCACATCGGCGTCGGCCGACGACAAAGCGACTCTCATTCTGCACGAGAACAGCAACGCCGGCTATTACGAAATACAGTTGAGCGGAGTGAGTGGCAACAGCTATATGAACCAGTTCGGAGGAACAGGCAGCGGCAAGGAACTCGGCTTGTGGACAGCAGGCGATGCCAACAACCCCCTTACATTTATTAGCGCAGAGCCCACATTCCCCAACTTTAGCGACGCAAGCAATGAATACTGGTACTTCATAAAGTTTGGTAACGGTGGTTGGGTAATAGAGGACAAAGGCATAGGTAACAGCGTGCTCACAACAACAACCGACGACCTCGACCAGCAGAAATGGAAACTTGTAGGTACAAAGGACAACTGCCAGATTGTGAACAAGGCAGGCAACTACATGGTATACCAAAGCGAGCGTATGAAAACAAGCGCAACAGCCGATGCACAAGGTTTCAAGGTGGTAGCAACCGAGAATAGCAGCTATCCATTGTATTTTGAAATACAGCATGCAAGTGCTACCGACAAAGCATTCAATATGTGGGGTGGCGCAGGCAGCGGCAAGGAGATAGGCCTTTGGAACGCAAACGCAGCAGGCAACCCCTTGCAGTTCATCAGCGAGGAGGATGTTGTATACCCCGACTTTAAGGTAGCAGCATCAAGCGCAACAGCTCCCGAGGAGAAACTCACACTCTGGTACACACAGCCTGCAACCACAACTGGTGTTGCCGACACTTGGATGGAGTATTCACTCCCCATTGGTAACGGACAGTTTGGTGCATCACTCTTCGGTGGTGTTGCAAAAGACCAAATTCTTTTCAACGACAAGACTTTGTGGAGCGGTGGCCCCGACTCATACGGCTACTACCTCCCATTCGGTTCGGTTTACATCGAGGATATAAGCGGTAACTTCACATACAACAGCACAAAACCAGTGAAAAACTATTACCGCGACCTTAACCTCGCCACAGCAACAGGAACAGTTACATACGAGGACAACGACGGTGTTAAATATACCCGCCAATACATTGCCAGCAACCCCGACAAGGCCGTTGTAACTAAGATTACAGCATCGGAGACAGGCAAGCTCTCGTTCCGCATTACAATGGAGAGCGGCAAGCCCACCGTGGCAGCAGAAACAACCTATTCAGATGGTTATGCACAGTTTACAGGTAAATTGGAGACTGTGAGCTACAATGCCACACTCAAGGTAGTTGCCAAGGGTGGCTTCACATCGACAGGTGCCGACGGTATCATCGTAGAGGAGGCCGACGAGGTACTTCTCGTTCTTGTAGGCAGCACCGACTTTGTGGGCAACATCACATCGCACGTAAACGGCAACGCAGAGAACCTCCCCACCGACAATATGGCACAAGCCGACGCTGTTGCCGAAAGAGGCTGGGATGCCGTATATGCCGCCCACGTAGCCGACCACCAGAAATTCTTCAACCGCGTAAACCTTGAACTCGAGGGTGTAGAGAACAACCTACCCACCAATGAGCTCATTACAGCCTACAACGCTGCAAGCGGTGCACGCAACCTAATGCTTGAGCAGCTATATTATAACTACGGCCGCTACCTCTCTATAGCATCGTCACGTGGAGTGGACCTCCCCAACAACCTGCAAGGTATTTGGAACCACACCTGCACACCACCCTGGCACAGTGATATCCACGCCAACATCAATGTGCAAATGAACTACTGGCCCGTTTCAGCAGGTAACCTCAACGAGATGTACGAGCCTTTCCTCAATTACATTATAAACGAAGCTGCACAGCCCGAGTGGCAGAACAGAGCCACTATCGCCGGGCAAAATCGCGGCTGGACCTGCCTCACCGAGAACAACATCTTCGGTGGTATCAGCGGTTTTGCACCTAACTATGTAATTGCCAACGCCTGGTATGTAACCCACTTGTGGCAACACTACCGCTACACACTCGACAAGACCTACCTTGCAAAGGCATTCCCCGCAATGCTTGGAGCATCGCAGTTCTGGGCCGACCGTATGGTCCTTGCCGAGGACGGCACATACGAGTGCCCCAACGAGTACTCGCCCGAGCACGGCCCTGGTAGCGAGAATGCCGTAGCACATGCACAACAGATTGCACTTGAGTGTCTCGACAACACAATCAAGGCTGCCGACATACTTGGCGGTGTTTCTGCCGGCATCATCACAGAAGATGATTACACCCTCTTGAAAGACCGCTTGGAGAATATGGACAAAGGACTTGCAACAGAGGAGTACGATGGTAGCTGGGGCGACACATACAACGGCGTTGCAACCGGCAGCGAGATTCTGCGTGAGTGGAAATACACAAGTACATTTGCCACAGGCGTAGGCATTGAGAAGGCCCACCGTCATATGTCGCACCTGATGGCCCTCTACCCCTTCGGTCAATTGACACCTGCAAGTGAATTCTTCGAGCCTGCAATCAACTCAATGAAGTTGCGTGGGGACGAATCTACCGGTTGGTCAATGGGTTGGAAGATTAACCTGTGGGCACGCGCTCTTATGGGCGACCGCTCACACGCAATCTTGCGCAAGGCGTTGAAGCACTCAACAAGCTACGGAACCAACCAGGCTGCCGGTGGTATCTACTACAACCTCTACGACTCACACGCACCATTCCAGATTGATGGTAACTTTGGTGCTTGCTCGGGTATCAACGAGATGTTGTTGCAGAGCCACACCGACGTTATCGACATTCTCCCCGCACTCCCCACCGAGTGGAGCAAAGGTAGCATCAGCGGTCTTAAGGCTGTGGGCGATTTCACCGTGAGCATCGAGTGGGAAAGCAACCAGGCCAACAAGGTGACAATCACTAACAACCAGGGCCAGCCTTGCTATGTTAAGTGCGCAAACATCGCCGATGCCGACGTTACCGTGAACGGCGTTGCCACCGCCATTGGCGAGGCAAAGACCGTGAACGGCCTCGAGTGCTACCAGATAGCATCGGCAGCCGGTGACGAGATTGTAATCACATTCTCAAACGCAACACAAACAGACAAGAGCGCTTTGGAGGCTTTGATTGAACAGACCGAAGAACTCGTTGAGGAGTGCTGCGACTACTATGCAGAAGAGACCGTGCTCACTGTAACCGAGAATAGCAACTATTACGTATCAACCAATGCCGACCAGAATACAGGTGGTGGTAATAAAGATGGAGCAGGAATTGCAGGCCTTGTAGACAACACCAACGACACATATTTCCATTCTCGTTGGGGAGGTGATGCAGTTAATGAGCCTCACCACATACAGATTGACCTCGGCAATGGTAACAGCATTGACAATTTCAAGTTCAAATATGTGGCCCACAATGCTCCCGACCCCACCAAAATAGTTGTATCAGGCAGTAACGATGGAGAGTCGTTTACAGAGATAGAGACTATAACAAAAGACGTAATAGCAGTTTCTTCAACATACACATCAAAAGTGTTTAACGCCCCAACAGCATATAGATATCTGCGCTTTGCCATAACAGAATCCTCAAGAAGCGGTTTTGGCAGCAAATTCGGAAGCTATTACTGTTTTGGTATGAAGGAGTTCGACCTTATGCCCCGCAGCGCTGAGCCGGTTCTCAACTACAAGGGAACACTTATTACCAATGCCGTTGCCAACGCTAATAGTGAAATTGAGACAGCAACAGCAGCACTCACAACAACACAAACCGTTGCCGAGTACAAGGCTTCACTTGAAGCACTGCAAGCTGCATACGATGAACTTGCAGCGGCCATTGCAGCCTGCAACGCTCCTGCCCCCACTACAGGCAAATACTACCGCATAAAGGGCAAGGAGAGTGGTAACTACATCGATGCTGTTAATTGCTACAGTGGCGACCAAATGGGTATGAAATCCGATGCAGAATGTAACCTCGCCGGTACGATCTTCTACCTCGACGAGAGCAACCGCCTGCTCAACTATGCAACAGGTACATATATCTATGGAACACGCCATATTGGTACTGTTGATACAGAAGAGAAGAACGCTTGGACCTTCACACGCTCTACCTACAACAGCGACTGCTGGACACTTATGTCAAATTCAAGCAGTTCTAAGCAGCTTCACGACAACAGCGGCAACAGAGCAGACCGTTGCGGAAGCATCTGCGGTACCCGCCACGACTTCATTATCGAGGAGGTTACAGAGCTACCCATTATAATTTCATCTGTAGGCTATGCAACATTCTTTGCCCCTGTGGAGACAACAATCACCGATGGCATAGAAGCATACTATATAAATGAGGTAGAAGGCAACTATGCAAAGCTCAGCAAGATTGAGGACAACACTATACCTGCAGAAACAGGTGTTATACTCAAAGGCAATGGTGGCACATACGAAGCAACCATCAACTACGATGGCTCAGCCGAAAGCATTGAGAACAATATGCTCACAGGTACCATCGAAAGAACACTCATTTCCAAGGATAGCAACAACGCATATTACATTCTTGGCAATGTTGATAATGTTGTAGGTATGTACAAACCCGTAAATGGAGACGACGTTAACACATTCTACAATGCAGGCCACAAGGCATATATGATTGTAGAAGGTGCTGCACAGACAGCAGGCTACAGCTTCAGCTTCGACTGGGGCGGCACCACCGACATCGAAGGCGTTGAGGCAGAAGGCGAGGCCGCAACTGCTATTTACGACTTGCAAGGCCGCAAGGTCAATGAGATTACAGCACCCGGTTACTATATTATAAATGGTAAATTGGTTAGTGTAACACCCGAGAACGCAAAGTAAATAACTTACACACAGAAGTTCTATAAAAAATCATCGGCAACCGTTTGGCTGCCGATGATTTTTTATATTAACCTCAGTTGGATATAATGTTTCACTGCAGATTGGCGTGTTTGGCATATTTCTTATTACCTCGACCATACATCAAAAAAAGCAGACAAGCATCGTCCGCAATGGTGCCGGTTCCCTTTTTAGAATTACTCCCTGCTTGTGAGAACTACGGCAATAGGGTTCATCACGCAGCTGCCTGTTGTAGGGGCATTAAACTGCTCCTCATTAGGAGGAGCCGGATTGTGGCGAAGCCACAAGACTGAGGAGGTCTTGTGTGTGCCTGGGCTACATAGGTGCAACATCCTATGGATGATATGTCTTGCTGTAAAGTTTTCGGTGGCCCGTGAGTCTTTCTTTGTTTAATCTAATCTCTTTTATCTCCTTTTTGTTGCTCAAAAAGGAGCAAAAACGCCCGGCACACGCAAAAATCAGTCACAACAGCCTTCTGCTCACGAGTCGCAAGCGACATCCTTCGTTCGCCTGTTGTTTGACGCAAACAGCTTTTCGTTCAACCATCGGGGACAAAAGAACTCGCTTTCCACGCAATAACAGCAACAAGATAAACACCGCTCAAACAGCATTTGTCCTTTTCCGCTGTTTGAACGGCTGTTTGCTGTGATTTTATCGGTGCCGGTTCTCTTTTTAGAATTACCCCTGCTTGTGAGAACTGCGCCCTGCGTATTCATTGGTGCGCATTAAAGCTTTTAGGAAAACGAGCGTCAAAGCTCGTGTAAACGAGTGCAGAAGGCAAGTTTACTTGCATTATGCCGAGTGCAGCCGAGGTTCGGCTATGCCAATGTTTTTGGAGAAAAAGCCTTTTTATTTATTCGTGTTGGCAATACTTGTTATTCGCAACCCGCGTTGCACGCGACCTATTGCTACAAGTATTGCCGATTAAATTTCATTTAATTCCGGA
>JAFXGV010000056.1 GCA_017536765.1 Bacteroidaceae bacterium | reverse complement strand
GTGGCCAGCTCGGCAACACCCAGCGTGGTGAGTGGGGCAACCTCTGGGCGAAGTAATAAGCGCCCCACGAACCACACGTGGTGAAAATTCGTGCAAGCGAGCGCAGAAGGCAAGTTTACTTGCATTATGCCGAGCGCAGCCGAATTTGGGGCGAAGCCCAATGGGGCAACCTCTGGGCGAAGTAACACAAATTGACCTATTAAACACAAAAAAAAGATATCACACAGGCAGCTGCCTGTGTGATATCTTTTTTTGTGTGTGAGTATATAACTTGTCAAGAGAGTAGCCAAATTCATAATAAGTAAACTCCTCCTCTTGAAGAGGGAGAGTATCAGCAACAAACTCCTCCTCTAACGTAGAGGAGGGGGACCGCTTGCGGTGGAGGAGTTTGCTGAATAAATTTATAACCTCCTCAGTCTTGCGACGAGCGCAAGCCAGCTCCTCCTAATGAGGAGCAGTAAAATGCAAGTGAACTTGCCTTCTGCACTCGTTTGTACGAGCTTTGACACTCGTTTCCCTATGAACTTTAATGCTCACCAATAATACGCCGGGATGTGTCTCCTGCATCATTCCTTAACCTTTTTGTTGCGCCAGAAGTAGAACCCAAGATATACGTTGAGCGAACCGAACCCGTTTACCACCGATAGGCTGCTCTTGCGGTAGCTGTATGTGTGTGACACAAAGGATGCTCCGGCAAAATATTTGCGGTTGTTATACACTATGGCGGCGCGGGTGATGAAATCGAAATTTATGCTGGCAATGAACTCTTTGCCGCTCTTAAGCTGCAGCGAGCTGTTCTTGTAGCCTATGGCGGGGGTGAGCGATATGTTGGCAAGGAGGTTTTTGGCAAATACCCAGTTGTAGGAGTAACCGAAATTTATGCTGTAGTCTTTGTACTGCACTTGGTTGAATTTGAGTTCGGGGTGTATGCCGGCTTGCAGTTCCTCGCCCAACTCGGCGTGGTTGAAGGTGAAGGTTTGTGCGTTGTACGACAGGCCCAGCAGAAACGAACCGGCGCTTATGCGCTGGGTGGTTGTCTGGCTGTAGGCGGCGGGGTACGAGAAACGGCGGTGGTTGAATATGTAGTAGAGGTTGAAGCCTTGTTGCTTGCTGCTGAAGCCTGTGAAATTGTCGCTATACTTGCTTAGTAGCTCGCCGTTGCTGCCTGTGCCGTCGATGTCGGATATCTTGAAGCCTTTGTCGCGGCGGCGGTAGAAGAGGTCTATGCCCAGTTTGGATGTGTAGAAACTTAGGTTGATGTCTTTTTTTGCATCGTTCTTGGTGAGGTCGAAACTCCAGCCGAAGAATATCCAGCGCCAGCCTGCATAGAAACCTATCTTGTTGCCGTTGTCGGGGCGGAAGGAGATGCTTTGCTCGGGGCTTTCGGTGGTGCTGAAGCGGTAATACTCGTAGTTGTAAGAGTATTGTGTCATCACCGTCATATTGTAGAGGTTGGGGGATATGTAGAGGCTGTTCTTGTCGTCGAGCTTGGTGTCGATGAGTTCCTGTGCCTTGTGCAGCTTGTCGTGGGTGTAGTCTATTATGGCGTTGCTTATGGGGCTGTCCTGTGCGTGGGCTATGGCTGCAATAAACAGGGCGGCAAGGGTTATTGCTGCTCTTATGGTGGTGCTATGTGCGCGGGTGTTGCTCATAGCCGTGGCGGGTTATATGATTTTTCCTAAAATCTTGTCGAGCACCCAGTTGGTGGGTGTGGCGCTTATGCTGTCGCAGGTGCAGTTGCTATTGCGTTGCAGGTGCTCCACTATGTTGCGTATGAGGGGTAGCTGCACGTATATGGGGTTGGGTATGTTGTACTCCTTTCTCTCGCCTTCGCCTTTATACACTATGGGCTGGAAGGTGAATACCGAGAAGCGCAGGCTGCCTTTGCTGCCGAAGATTTCTATGCTGTCCTCCTTTGAGGATTCGTCCGACACAAAGCACCAGGAGCCCGAGCCGGGGATGCCGTTTTCGAACCTGAAGCAGGCGCTCACGGTGTCCTCGGCCTTGTAGAGGCCGCCACGGTTGGCTGCGTAGCCTTCGGCATAGAGTATGCAGCCGAACATATCTTGCAACAGGTCTATCTGGTGTGGGGCAAGGTCGTAAAAGTATCCGCCGCCGGCAATGTCGGGGTTCACGCGCCAGGGCAGGTTGTCGCGGTTGTAGTCGAGGTCGCGTGGTGGCACGGCAAAACGTATCTGCACGTTGAGCACCTGCCCCACAAGTGGCAGCAGTTCCTTTACCTTTTGGAAATAGGGGAGGTAGCGGCGGTAGTAGGCCACAAAGCAAGGGATGCCCGTTTCGCGCGATATGCGGTTGATGCGGGCGCAATCCTCGTAGCTGGCTGCAAGGGGCTTTTCCACATAGACGGGCTTGCCTGCCTTCATTGCCATAATGGCGTATGTGGCGTGCGACGATGGCGGGGTGGCTATGTATATGGCATTTACCTCGGGATCGTCGATGAGTGCTTGTGCATCGGTATACCAATGGGGGATGTTGTGGCGGTGGGCATAGCTGCGTGTCTTCTCCTTGTCGCGCCCCATAACGGCTACCACCTCGCTGCCTTTGACGAGGTTGAATGCGGGGCCGCTCTTCTTTTCGGTGGCTTCGCCGCAGCCTATGAATCCCCATTTTACTGTTACGTTCATTGCTCTTTAGTTATAGAAGTTCCACGATAGTCCAAGCCACAGCACGGCGGGGTTCAGGGGGTAGTGGGGGGCAAGGAAGTAGTTGCTGTTGCCGCTGCCCTCGTTTATGTGCTGGTATTTCACATAGAAGCGTGTCTCCTTCAACAGGAAGTTGGCATATACGCTTGCTATGGGGTAGTCGCCTATCTCCACCTTGTCGCCGGGTGTCTGCAGGCAGAACTGCCCTAAGGCGGGCGAGTAGTTGGGGGCGTAGTAGCCGGTGAAGTAGCGCACGTCGGCTCCAAGCTCGGTGTTCAGCACCTTGGCTATCTTGAATTTTATGTATAGGTTGGCATAGAGGTTGAGGTCGGGCAGGGGCAGTATGTCTTGGTTGCTGCTGTGCTGGTAGGTTACCTCGGTGTCTATGTTCAGTATGCCCCATTTGGCTCCTTGCCACAGGGTGGCCGACATCACCTGTATGTTGTCGCCCGCCTGCTGCACGGCAAGGCGGCTGAGCGGGGTGCCGTTGCTTGTGGCTGCGGGCAGGCTTGCTATGTATGTGTAGTTCTTTATGTTCTCCACGCCGGCGCGTATGCGGGTGCGGGTTTTGTCTATGCCTATGTTCAGCTCCACGCGTGTCTTGAACTCTTTGTCCAAGTCGCTGTGGTCCCACCAATAGTGCTCGGAGTGGAAATGGCGGTAGTAGAACGATGGGCGGTTGTTCTTGGCAAAGGCGTTGGCCTCTATGGTGGCGGGCTTGCCCCACAGGTTGAACTTGTATGTGCCGCTGCCTGCAAGCGAGAAGGCGCCAAGGTCGTCGCCCGTGGCGGCTGTTTCGCCCTGCAGCTTGTATTTTATGCTCTCCTTGAGGGTGCTCTCCACTATTCCACCAAGGAAAATGGTGTGCTCGTTGTAGCGGTGGGCATAGGGGGTGCCGTCGGCTATGTCGGGCATTGTGTAGCGGTTGTAGCGGTACGATGCGTAGGCGGTGACATCGGCAAACGCCCATTTGCTGAAACCCTCGCACAGCGACAGGCCCACGCGGTTCTCTACGGATATGTTGCGGTAGGTGTCTATGGAGTCGAAGGGCAGGTAGGTATCGGCATAAAAGTCGGTGGGCTGTATGTAGTTGATGAACTCGCGCTTGCCCGTGGCAAAGTCGAGTGTGTGTGTGATGCGTGCCACCTTAATGAACTCGCGCTCCTCTTCGTCGTCGGTTGCGGTGCTGTCCACAATCGCGGCGGTGTGGCGGTAATAGCCCAGGTTGTAGTTGTGGGTGAAATAGATGTTATACACCTCGTTGCGGTTCCACGCCTTTTCTAAGTGCACGGGTATGTCGGCAGGGGAGAAATTGCTGTTGGAGCCGTCGGTCTCTTCGGGGCGTTTTATGTAGTCGTCGTTGGTGATACCGCCGTTCTCGGCCAGCTTCATATGGTAGCGGCTTGCAAGCAGGTGGTAGTTGTAACGGTCGCTGCGGTAGTATGAGAAGATTGAAAAGTTCATAAGGGCCGACGATTGGTTGGCATAGCGGCCGCGGCCATAGAGGTAGTCGAACATTCCGCCTATGCCGAACTTTTTGCCGGCGTTCCTTGCAAAGTAGGCACGGAAACGGTCGTCGCCATCTACCTTGTTGCCCGATGTGTGGTAGGTGAGGTTGGTGTAGGGCGACTTGGTGTCGGTGAAAAACAGCTCGCCCGGGCGGGTGACAAAGTAGTCGTAGGGGGCAAGGAAGTCGAACGTGGTGTTTGTGGGGCGGTTGAAGAAGATGCGCGACTGGCGCGGCGAGCCCATATTGCCTAATATGTTGTATTCGCCATTGGGGCCCTCGGTCTGCGCCCAGTTCTGGTACATATATTGCAGGGTGTCGGCATTCACGGGTATCACGGTGCCTAACGCCTCGTCTATGTGCCATTGGTGTATTTCGGTGGGTACCTTCAGGTTGTGCTTGGTGCTGTCCTTGGGGGCTTTATGAAAGGGGTTGAATATCTCGCCGCTGCCAAAGCCGCCTTGCGACTGTGCCGTAGCTTGCAACGTGCCTGCCGCAATGAGTATTGTGGCAACGAGAATATTCAGTATGTTCTGTCTGCTCATTTCAAATATCTTGGTTTAGAACATAAAACGTAGGATGAACTCTATCATTTTGCAGGAGATGGCGGCCGTGCCCACATAGAGGAAGGCCGGCGAGCCTGCGGCTGCAAAGTATAGTATGAAGGTGGCTGCTGCGCCTATGAGGAACAGCACGTTCAGTACGTATCTTATCTTGTATATTTTGTCCACGTTATTTGGAATTTAGCTGTTGTGTGAGGCCTGTGGCCAGGGTGTCGAAGAGGTCGATGGTCTTGGTGCGGAACTTGCCATAGAAACGGTGCAGGCTGCCGTCTTTCTTAATGGCCACCTTGTCGGTGATGCACTCCTCGGCTGTTGTCTTGAGGCCGCCGTCGTCGGCTTCATCGTCCCACCAGTAGGTGATGCGCGACATATTGAGTGTGCAACTGCCGTCGGCACAGGTGATGGTGAGGAAATAGTATATGCGGCTGCGGTTGAGCACAAAGAATGTTTTGCGGAACACTATGTACTCCTCGGCCTTTGCCACTATGGTGCCGGGCTTCTCCTGCTCATACTCCTTGAAGGCAATAACCGTGGGCTTTACAAAACGGGTTGAGAGCCACTTCTTTACCTTGCTCTCCACCTGCGCGGCGGTGAGGCCCGGGGCGGGGATTACCTGCTCAAAGGTCACCTTGTTGTTTACCACGGGCACAGTGCCTATGTTGTATTCTTGCTTCACGGTTTTGTCTTTCTTCTTGAACAGCTGTGCCTGCACGGCTGTTACCGATACCATTGCCAGCAGTATGAGTGCTACTATCTTTTTCATATAATTATATTATTGTCTTGTTATTTATATATGGTGCGAAGATAATATAAAACTGCAAAGAAAACAAGTTGTGTTTGCTTGCAATTGTTAAGATGCTGTTTTTTGGTGGTTTTGCCGTGAAATATGGGGCTTGGTATAAACTCCTCGGTGCTGATTATCGGGTATTCTTTGCTTTTAACTTGCTTTTATACGTTCTTTCATCGCGTGGCCGCCTGTTGTAGGGGCATTAAACTGCTCCTCATTAGGAGGAGCCGGCTTGCATTCTTCGCAAGACTGAGGAGGTTATATATTTATTACAAACTCCTCCGGCACTGCGTGCCACCTCCTCTACGTTAGAGGAGGAGTTTATTAGTATTTTACTGCTCCTCATTAGGAGGAGCTGGATTGTGGCGAAGCCACAAGACTGAGGAGGTTTTGTGTGTGCCCTAATAAATGATTCGAGCCTGTTATACCGGTGTAGTATTCTATGGATGATATGTCTTGCTGTAAAGTTTTCGGTGGCCCGTGAGCCTTTCTTTGTTTAATTCTTTTTATCCTTTCTTTTCATAACTGAAAAGAAACAAAAGGTTCCGGCACACGGGGCGTTCAATTGATTATATCCAACC
>JAFXGV010000055.1 GCA_017536765.1 Bacteroidaceae bacterium | reverse complement strand
TCGTTTGCACGAGCTTTCCTCCACTATTCCCAAAAACACTGACGCTCGTTTTCCTAAAAGCTTTAATGCGCACTAATGAATACGCAGGGGCAGTTCTCACAAGCAGGGGTAATTCTAAAAAGGAAACCGGCACCGATAAAATCACAGCAAACAGCCAAACGAAGGATGTCGCTTGCGACTCGTGAGCAGAAGGCTGTTGTGACTGATTTTTGCGCGTGCCGGGCGTTTTTGCTCCTTTTTGAGCGACAAAAAGGAGATACAAAAAATTAGATTAAACAAAGAAAAGCTCACGGGCTACCGAGGAGTTGAAAGAAAGTGACTTGATCTTATTTTGTATGCTCGCCCAAACTATCCGTGTGTCTGCCCCTACGGAAGCACATTGAACAGAACAACTGTAGGGGCACACCCGCGTGTGTGCCCGCGCGTAACCTATCTTAATATAGGTTAAAATTAAAATAAATAAGAAAAAAGAGAAAATAGATAAATTTATTTTATTACATTTGCCACGATAAATAGTGTGCCGTAATATGTCGTAATATATACCTTATATATTAATGCGAACACAAAACAGGAGATTTCTTACATATGTTCGAGATGACATAGTACACAGGGAAAAACTTACGAACAATTAACCTTAAATTTAACCAATATGAAAATTAAAACTTTACTTTCAACATTACTTGTAATGTTTGCAGCCGTTTCTGTGACGGCACAGATAGAATCGGGTAAAGTGTACCGTATGGTAAACAAGATGTATGGCACTGTAGCTGCCGAAAGCGCAGTGAACAACAACATCAACTGTGAAAAGAGAGGTACAAAAACCGATTGGCAACAAATGTGGCTCATTACTGAAGCTGCACCTTCGTCGTCTTATTACACAATTCAGAATGTTTATACAGGACGTAACCTTCACTTTGAGAATGGAACAAACCGTCCATTCTATACCGTAATGGACAAGACATACGCTCTTTACATAAACGACAATAGTTCGGTATTCAGCGGTTGTTATACCATCACACAGACAAAAAACAGCAATTGGGCTATGCACTGCGCAAGCAACAGCGTGTGTGTACCCTGGAACTCCGATGCCGAAGCTACCAACTGGACCTTTGAGTTGGTAGATATTACTGCCGAGGAGATTGCTGAGGCACGTGGCATCTACGAGCAATTCAAGACAACCATTGAAAGCGAAAGCACTTATGCCACCGCTTTTGAGCCTTTCTTCGAGGATAAGGCCTGCACAGTTTTGAAGGCCGAATATGCCGCTATGAGCGACGACGAGCTGACCGCCGCAATGAGCAGCCTGCCCGCCGATTTGCAGCAGGTGGCACTGAAGGTGAAGAACGATTCTTGGAACACCGAGAAGATGGAGAAGGAGTTCCGCATATACGATTACAAGCCTTACAGCGACCCTCAAAAATGGTATAACATTCTATACACACGCCTTTACAGCCCGCTTGACAACCCCACAGGTATATGTTCTACAAGCAGCAGAAGCTATATGTATGTATTTGTTGACGAGGTTCCCGAGGGAGCATACATACGCCTTACCGAGGTTGCCGGCACAGGATACACCACAGATGGTACAGACCTGCACGAAGGTCTTAACATTGTTCCTGCAGGCCTCACCGATGGATATTTGTACATAAGATACATTTGCGATACCGACATCGAAGGCAAAAAACTTGCCGACTACCCCGCCGTTAAAATTCACATTGAGAACGGTTATGTAAACGGTTTCTGGAGCAAGGAGCGTGGCCACACCAACGCAACTTGGAAACATATGCAGCAATATATGTTCGAGAACGAGGGTGCTATTCAGGCAAAGGGCGATTACGCACTGCTCAGTTTCCGCAAAAAGGAGTTTATTGCAGAAAATGCCTGCCCCGAAAAGATTGAGGAGCTTGTTGGCTTGTGGGACTTCTGGAACAAGACTCAGCAATCGATTATGAAGCTCGACAAGTACTACCCTTGGTTCAACAACTTGCAGCTTGCTATGAGTGACGATGGAGGTTTTATGGATGCCGGTAACTGGCGTACACACTATAACAACAACACTCTTAGCACCATTTGTAACTACGACCTGCTTGTTGCCGATGCGGGAAGCACTTGGGGCCCCAACCACGAGATTGGTCACAACAACCAGTATGTTATTGAGATTGTCGGAACATCTGAGGTTTCGAACAACGGTTTTGCCAACTTCGTGACATACTACCAGGGCACACACACCAGCCGTGGACAGAATATGAGTTCTTGCATAAGTTCTTATGAGAAAAAGATTCCTTATGTATTGCGCGGCGAGGGCGCATACGGCACACAGCTCTTCAGTATGACACGTATGTACTTCCAGCTCTTCCTTTATGCACACGCTGCAGGCAAATGCCCCGACTTCTACCAGCAGTTGCACGAGAAACTGCGTTACGACCGCCTCATTGGCTGGGGTGTAAATTCTTCGGACGTGAAAGACGAGAATGGTTATTACAAGAATTCTGTAAACGCCGTAAACGACCAGCTTAAATTTGCCGAGGCTTGCTGCGAGATTCTGCAGATGGACTTGAGCGAGTTCTTCGAGGCTTGGGGCTTCTTCATTCCCTTTAAGAATGGTTTTGTAGGCGACTACGGACACCACTGGGTGTACCTCGACGAGGAGGACGCCATTGCAAGCAAAAAGCGTATGCAACAGTACGAGAAGAAGGGTGGTCATCTCATTTTCCTTGAGGACCGCGTACGCCCCTACCCCAGACTCGATGGCAACGGCAACCGCAAGTCATATGCCAACTGGGACGGCGAGAGCATAGGCCAGGTAGGTAAAGTGGGCCAGTGGCAGGATTTCATAGACGAGAGCGTGAAGGCACAGGGCTACTACTATAACAACACCAACGGCAAGATTGTAATTGTGGGCGACGGTAAGGAGAGCGGTGCCCTCGGTTTCAAGCTCTACAACGCCGACACCAACGAGTTGCTCACATTCACCAACGGTGTTGAGTCTATGAACAACCCCGATGTTATTGCAAGTATGACAATTCCTTTGGCTGCTGCCAATGCCAACCTGCGCGTTGTGGCTGCACAGGCCGATGGAACAGACTACATCATCCCCAGCGCTGCAGAAGGCCCCGAGGATATGCAGTTTGCAGCCCTTGAGACATCTCTTGCTAAAGTAAAAGTACTCCTTGGCAAGAAAATGAGTAGCGGCAACGAGGTTGCCAAATACTACCCCGAGGCTCTTACCGCGCTCGAGGCTGTATACAGCGAAGCAAAAGTAGCATTCGACAACAAGGACAACAGTGTACACTCATATGCAGAGTGGAGCGCAATGCTCGACGACGAGTACAGCAATGTTGTAAACAACGATAAGGCCCGCCTCACAATGAAAGAGGGTAACGTATATTATATGTTCAACAGAACCAAGCAAGCCTTCTACCTCACCGAGAGTTCATCGTCTATCGTAGGTACAAAGAGCAGCGCCGCCGATGGCAAATCTGCCGAGGATGCAAGAAAACATTGGACTTTGGAGTATAGCGGCACACCGGGTGAGTACCTGTTGAAGAATGTGGAGGGCAAATACCTCTCTTACCTTGAGCTCGACTACAACGCTTATGCGGCAACAACAAACCCCGCTGAGGCCGTTAAAGTGAAAATAGACTACACTGCCGATGGCTATACATACATAACAAGAGCAGACAACGACGCTGTAGCACTTGGTTTCAACAGCAGCACACCTCCCAATGCCGTAGGTATCAGCCCCAACGAGAACCGTGGTCAGTGGTCAATGAGACTGCTCACCGACAACTCGGCTGCATTTGAGAGCCAGGAGATTGTGAAGTTGATGGCAAGCGTCGAGGTTCTCCTCAACGAGGTGTGCGATATGAAGGCGTTTGAGCAGGGTAGCGAGACCGTGTTGAAGGATAACATCAAGGCCGGCGATGCGACATTCCGCGACAACGTGGGTACTCTCTACAACACATACACTGCGGTTGATATGGAGAACACTGCCGAATATGCTCACTACATCAAAAACCTGCGTTTGGCACTTTACAACGTAGAGGGCAACTACTCTGTAATGACTCCCACAGTTGTGGGCAACGATTGCAACTTCTATTGGTACAAGATTGTGAGCGACGTAACAGGCCTTGCAATGGGCGTAAACTCAGCAGGCCGTGTAACACTCGTTGACAATGCAGATGATGCTACCGATGATATATTGTGGGCTGCGGTTCCCGCCGAGGACGGCACATTGCGTTTGTTGAACGCTTCTACCGAGACATATATGCGCCGTTATGCAATTGGTACAAAACCTCAGAACAGCTACTCTGTAAAGAGCAATGTAGATGATGTACCTGTATCGTTTGAGTTTGATGGCAGCGCCACAAATATATTTACCGGTGATGGCTCTACCGCTATTGACACAGGCACAAGCAACTTTGTTTCATACAACACCAAGGGTGTGACAAGCGGCTGGCACTTTGAGCTCGTGAGCATAGAGCAGAACGATGAGCTTCACAAGAACCTCACAAGCATCGATGGCATTGTTGCCGAGGGTGCAGTTGCAGGTGGCGAGGCTATGTATGACCTCTATGGCCGAAAGATTCAGGCTCCTGTGAAGAACAGCATCTACATCAAGGGCAACCAGAAGGTTATTGCCGAGTAATTGATTACAGATATTCCCTACAAAAAAATACCAGCCGCACGGCTGGTATTTTTTTGTATATAACCTGAGTTCGATATAAAATTTTCGCTATAAATTGGTATGTTTGTATAGTGTCTGTCATCTCGACCATACCTTAATGAAAAAAAATCAAAAGAGGTTTTCGATGAGCTATGCGAATAACGTATGTGAGAGATCTCTTTTTTGCAATGTTTTTGAGATTTTTTTCGGGTATGCCTTCAACAACACATCTCGTCGCTACGCTCAATCGAAATGACAGGTTCGCAATTTGAACGAGTTTATATCGAACTGACATTAAAATAATTGTTATTTCTATCAACTCCTCGGTGGCCCGTGAGCCTTTCTTTGTATCTAATTTATTTTTATACGTTCTTTCATCGCGTGGCCGCCTGCTGTTGGGGCATTAAACTGCTCCTCATTAGGAGGAGCCGGCTTGCGGTCTTCGCAAGACTGAGGAGGTTTTTTGTGTGTGCCTTGGCTACATAGGTGCAACATCCTATGGATGATATGTCTTGCTGTAAAGTTTTCGGTGGCCCGTGAGCCTTTCTTTGTTTAATTCTTTTTATCCTTTCTTTTCATAACTGAAAAGAAACAAAAGGTTCCGGCACACGGGGCGTTCAATTGATTATATCCAACC
>JAFXGV010000003.1 GCA_017536765.1 Bacteroidaceae bacterium | reverse complement strand
GGTAATCCCACACTCGCGTATCTATTAAGTGATACGCGCGAAATAATGCACCAGGTGCAGAGCTTTTGTTTTACGAAATTCGGCTGCGCTCGTTGCGTGTGCAAGCAAGCTTGCTCCCACTCGCTGGCACGAATTTTGCTCCTTTTGTCGGTACAAAAGGAGAGAAAGAAATAGATTTAATGAGAGAATAACCGATAATCAGCACCGAGAACTTTATAGCAAGACAATATCATCCATAGAGCGTTGCACTAGTGTAACAGGCGCAACATCATTTATTAGGGCGCACACAAAACCTCCTCAGTCTTGCGAAGAGCGCAAGCCGGCTCCTCCTAATGAGGAGCAGTTTCACACCCTAACAGCAGAATAAGCGGCATAAAAAAAGCGCCCCCTGCAAAAGGGAGCGCTTTCAGTTATATTTTAGTCGTTATTTACTTAACCACCTTTTTGCCATTAACAATGTAGATGCCGGGGGCTGTGATGGCCTTAACGCGGCGACCTGTGATGTCGTAGATAGCGCCGTCCTGTGCACCCTCTGCTTCTACACCCTCAACGCCTGTTGTACCGTTCCATTCAAAGCCATAGAATGCAGCTGTTTTGTTGGGCACTGCGCTTGCGGGCAAGTATGCCTTGTTGGCATTGTTTTGCCATGCAGTACCTTCCAATTGGTTCATCTCAGCCTTGTAGAGACCTACACCATCCTCACCTTTTGCAAGAACATAAGCCTCTTCTTCGACATTCTTGTTAAAGAGTGAACCAGCCAAGAGATTACCCTCAACATCTGCAGTTGCAGTTGTCTCATAGTAGAGTTTATAACCACCGGCAGGAGCCTTAACGATAACACCGGTCTCAGCGGGAAGAACACCTGTCACCTGAGTCAAAGTTACCCAACCGTCGTTTACAGTAGTTACTGTATATGCCTCTACAGCCGAGGGAATTCTTGCATTAAAACCGAGGAAAAGTGTTGCCCAGCCAGCCTCTGATACTGTGAGAGTGTGGTTCATAGGAAGCTCCTCGACATACTTATAGAGCTGAACAGGCTGCTGACCGCTCTTATAATAGCGGAAACGCTTTTGGTTGCTTGCATCATTGAAACGCAATGTTGTTTTTTCCTCACCGCTTCCCGAAGAAATAACTACACCTTCTTCAGAAATTGCGAATGTGTTTGCAACTGCGGCCTCATCTCCAAAATCCAGACCATTGCTATATGCTGTCTTATATATATAACCACCAACAGTGCTTATCGAGTAGCCACCTTCCATTGCAGCTACTGTAACTGCAACCGCATCAATCTCACTGTTTGCGCTGATTACATCACCATCTGTTTCTGCAGAAACATAGCCGTTAATTTCGTCAACGCCATTGAAAACATAGGCATCGGCACCATCTTCATAAACAATGAGGTACTTGCCACTCCAATCGGCGGGCTCGGCAATAACCTTCATATAATAGCCTGCAGTTTCCTCAACAACAAACAAAGTATATGTAGCCGTTGCAGGCTCACTTGCACCAACCTCGTTCACAGCAACAGCCTTAACGGTTGTTGTGGCTGTAATCTCAAAAGGCTCGGTATATTCAACGCGGGTATTAGATGTTGCAGGGTCGCTCTCATCGGTTGTATAATAAACGGTAGCATCTGCAGCAATACCTGTGATTTCAACACTCATACTACCTGTAAAGGTGGTTTCTGCGGGGAGAATGGGAGCTGCTGGAACAACGGGGGTAACGCCTGCACTTTCGTCCCAAGTAATGCTTACGCTTGTAAGGTACATTGCACCGCTATTTGAGCGCAAGCCTATGTATTCGTAATCACCATCAATAACAAGCTCTGTAGAAGTACCACACACAATTGTACCAAGTAATGTACCCTGAGTAGAGGTGCTATACAAATCTGTAGCTGCACTATAAGGTGCATTCTTACCATACACATTCAATGTACGGCCGTTAGAAGTATTGCTATTCCACACTACAGCAACCTTTGTAGCCTTGCCGCCAGAAGTAGTGGTAACAATACCCGAATTGTTATTATTGCTACGCAACTGAATAGACTCATTGCCACCGGCAGACTGGCCTGCATACACAGCCGAAGATGTTACACTCTTGCCCGACCAAGCAGTATAGCTTGTACCTGTAACACCTGTTGTTGCACGATTAAGCACATCGACAACCTCACCCTCTGCGGGAGGAGTAACAGGCTGATTCTTTGTATATGTTGCAGAAACAACTTCGCTTGGAAGTTCATCTTTAACAACCTTTGCATAAACGGTTGTTGTTTCTGAGATTTTTACAGATGTACCCTCAACCCAATCAGTTTCATTATTCAATGAATAATATGCTGTAGCACCATCGGCAACACCTGTAATCTCAACTGTCATTTCCGTGTCAAAGTTGCAATCAGCAGGAAGTGTAGGCGCATCAGGAGCAACAACTACAGGAGTGTCGGGAGTGTCGCCACCTTCGCCACCTGTTGAGGTTTCCAAGCGATACAACTGAGGCAACAGCATTGAACTTGAAGCATTTGAAGTATATGTGGTAAAACGCGGGCTACTATTATTATACAAGAATCGACCATAAGAAGATGTTCCATTCTGTATTGTTGCATTTCCATCTACATCAATAGAGATAGACCATGTTGTAGTTCCGCCGTCCCAAGCAACTTTTTTCACAGCAGTCGCTCCTAATAATTCAGCATTTTCATTTGCCAGTGTCCAAGCACCTGTTGTTCCACCAAGGGTAAAAACTACAGCTTCTGCCGGCAACGAAGATATTGTATTATCGGCAAATGTCGCTGTAACTTTTGAAAGATACTGGCTAGTAATGTCCGAAGCAACCACTCCTTTAGAATCGCAAGCGATTACCACTTGGTCGCCAGCCTTCAACGTAGAAGCATCTGTAACTTTAGTCCAAACTTGCGCCTGCACGCTGAATACAGCCATCAGGCAGCAAAAAATTGAAAGTAAAAATTTTTTCATAGTAAATTATTTATAGTTTGTATTAAAATCACTTATAAAGCGCTGTCGAACCGGTTTCAGTGCACCGGGCCACAAAAAACGTTAAATTTACATTAACAACATTTTGCAAATATATACACAAATAGTAACACCTGCAAAAAGAAAGACATTTTTTTTACAAAGTATTTCGCACGTATTCACAAGGGCGCACACACGGTAACAAACAACTGCTCCTCATCAGGAGGAGCCGGCTTGCAATTTATTGCAAGACTGAGGAGGTTTTGTGTTTGCCCTAAAATGTTTCGCACGTATTCACAAGGGCGCACACACGGTAACAAACAACTGCTCCTCATTAGGAGGAGCCGGCTTGCAATTTATTGCAAGACTGAGGAGGTTTTGTGTTTGCCCTAAAATGTTTAACACGTATTCACAAGGGCGCACACACGGTAACAAACAACTGCTCCTCATCAGGAGGAGCCGGCTTGCAATTTATTGCAAGACTGAGGAGGTTTTGTGTTTGCCCTAAAATGTTTAGCACGTATTCACAAGGGCGCACACACAGGTGCGCCCCTACACGCGGTATTGTCTATTAAAGCAGTCCCTGCTTATCAAGCTCCTTTGCCACTACAAGCAGTTCGTCATACCACTCCTCGCCGAAGCGCTCGATGAGGGGCCCTTTGAGAAACTCGTATGCCTTAATACCCTTGCGGCGGCCTGCCACCACTGCACTGCGGCACACATCCCACTTGTGGAAATTGACTGCTGTGAGGTCGCCCACCTTGCGCAGGCGCACGGGATACAAGTAGCACGATATGGGTTTGCGCCACCCTATGCGCCCTTCGTTGTATGCCTTCTCTATGAGGCAGATGCAGCAACCATTTTCGTCGCGCGATGCAAAGATGCAGTCCTTGCCATCGACGATTGAGGTTACAAGGTCGCCATCGCGGTCGGTATATACCACGCCTTGCTCGTCGGCTATGGCGCGGGCCGCGGGCGACATTTCGGGAGCCACCACCTCCAATGCCTCTTCGAGCTTTTCAACCTCGTCAAACAGCACGGGAGCACCTGCATCGCCCTCAACACAGCATATTCCCTTGCAGTGCGAGGGATTGCAGCAGAAATATTCCTGGAATAGGTCGAACGACACTATAGCATCACCTATTTGTACCATAATTCTGTTTTTACATTTTTATTTATTTGGGGTACACGCGGAACCCCCTGCGCGCTCGTCTTCTTTCAAATGAAGAGAATTAGAAACAAAAAAAGCATAGCGGCTGCGCCAGGCGCAGCCGCTATGCTTTACCTATTATAATTAAATCAAAGACTCGCCTGTCATTTCGGCGGGCGCCTCCAAGCCCATAATCTTGAGGATTGTGGGGGCAACGTCGGCCAGGATACCATCTTTAATGGTGGCATTCTCCTTGTTTGTCACATATACACAGGGAACGGGGTTCAGCGAGTGTGCTGTGTTGGGAGAGCCGTCGGCATTCACTGCGTTGTCGGCATTACCGTGGTCGGCAATGATGATAGACTCGTAACCGTGCTCGCGAGCAGCCTCTATCACATCCTTGAGGCAGGCATCCACTGCAAGAACAGCCTTCTCTATTGCGCTATACACGCCTGTGTGGCCCACCATATCGCCATTGGCAAAGTTCACCACGATGAAATCGAATTTCTCCGAGTTAATCTCGGCAACCAGTTTGTCTTTCACCTCGTAGGCGCTCATTTCGGGCTGCAAGTCGTATGTAGCCACTTTGGGAGAGGGAACAAGGATGCGCTCCTCGCCTTCGTAGGGAGCTTCGCGGCCTCCGTTGAAGAAGAAGGTTACGTGGGCATATTTCTCGGTCTCGGCAATGTGCAGCTGCTTCATACCCTGCTTCGATACAAACTCGCCAAGGGTGTTATCCACGTTCTCTTTGTCGAAGAGGATGTGCACGCCCGTGAATTTGGCATCGTAGGGAGTCATACAGTAGTACTGCAGGCCGGGGATTGTGTGCATACCCTCGGCAGGCATATCCTCCTGTGTGAGCACCACGGTGAGTTCTTTGGCACGGTCGTTGCGGTAGTTGAAGAAGATTACCGCATCGCCCTCGCCTATGCGGCCGTCGAACGCGCTGTTCACAATAGGCTTGATGAACTCGTCCGTAACGCCCTCGGCATAAGATTCCTCAACGGCTGCCACCATATCGGTTGCGGGCTTGCCCTCGCCGTTTACAATGAGGTCGTATGCTATCTTCACACGCTCCCAACGCTTGTCGCGGTCCATTGCATAGTAGCGGCCCACGATGGTTGCGAGTTTCAGGTTCTTTGCAGTGAGGTCGGCAATGAAGCCTGCACCGCTCTTGGGATCGGTGTCGCGGCCATCCATAAAACAGTGAACAAAAGCGTTCTCCACGCCCTGCTCGGCAGCGAATTTATACATAGCCTCTAAGTGCTCAAGCGAGCTGTGAACACCGCCGTTTGAGGTGAGGCCCATAAAATGGAGTTTCTTGCCGTTGTTCTTGGCATACTCCACGGCTGCCACCAATTCGGGGTTCTTTGCAATGGAACCGTCGGCAATGGCGCGGTTTATCTTCAACAAATCCTGATATACAACACGACCGCCACCGATGTTGAGGTGGCCCACCTCGCTGTTACCCATCTGACCTGCGGGAAGACCTACATTCTCGCCGCTTGCCTGCAACTTTGAGTTGGGATATACCGATACCAAATGATCCCAGTAGGGTGTGGGGGTATTGAAAATAACGTCACCTTTACCATGGTTACCAATTCCCCAACCATCGAGGATTACCAATAATGCTTTGTTTGCCATAATATTTTTGTTTTTAATTATTTATATCTGTTTCATTCTGCCGCACGCGCGACATTCCAAGGTACAAAGGTAGCACTTTTATTCTTTATTTGGCCATACTTGCAACAAAAATAGTTCAATTTGTACTTAAATAAACAAGAATCGGGCTCGGCAACACTGCCGAGCCCGAACTTTTTAGTAGGCATTATATCCTAATGATTATTTATTCCAAACATTGCCCCAAGTGCCTTGTTGCTTATTGCTCAGCTGCTCGTTACCTTCTTGTGTCTTGTCTATGCTGATTGAAACAGGGCTTGTAGCAATAATGGTATCGCACTCAACTGTCATATACACCGCCGCGGGTGCAAAATATTCTTTTTTCATATTCATAGTTTTCCTTTAATTAAAATACTACTTTTTTATCATCTACAATATATACACCTTTTGCAGGGTTCTCTACGGGGCGGCCGAAGAGGTCATACACGCGGCCATCGCCATCGGCAGGAGCCACTACCTCTATAATATCGGTTGTTCCCGGGAAGCGGAAGCTGAACGCGGCACCCTCGGCGTCGGGGATGTTCATATACATCTTGAAGCCTGCAAGGTTATCGCCTGTATATCTGCGCATTACAACACCTGTTACATTACCCTCATCGTCTCTGTTTGTCTGCAATGTATAGGGGGATGCCACGGTGCTTGCCGCTATAGTCTCCAATGTGCCCAGCAGCGCATTGTCGCTC
>JAFXGV010000054.1 GCA_017536765.1 Bacteroidaceae bacterium | reverse complement strand
TGAGCGCAGAAGGCAAGTTTGCTTGCATTATGCCGAGTGCAGCCGAGGTTGGATATAATCAATTGAACGCCCCGTGTGCCGGAACCTTTTGTTTCTTTTCAGTTATGAAAAGAAAGGATAAAAAGAATTAAACAAAGAAAGACTCACGGGCCACCGAGAACTTTACAGCAAATTAAAACCAATACACCACACGCCACAATAATCCCAAACAACTCACATATCACCGAAAACCATAAAGCAAGACACATTATCCACAGCAAGTAAACTTTTAACTTTTTTCAATTTTATGATATTTGTGGTAATGTACACTGTTTAATATTAAATATTTTGATAGGCATTAGCGGGGTGGGACTGTCGAATCGGGGTGTGGTTTTACGCGGGCGTATTGCACGGAATATAATGTGTCTATTGCATTTGATTTCAGATAAAAACCGTATCTTTGCATTATGAAACAAGATGCTGAGATGCTAAGGATTGGTAGTACCGATGATATCTTCAATGATGTACAAAATATCATTGAGGTGACACGTAATTACGCATATCAGGCCATTAATGTGGCTATGGTGCAACGTAATTGGTTGTTGGGCAAGCGTATTGCTGATGAAGAATTGTTAGGTGATAATAGAGCCGGGTATGGTAAGGAAGTTATAAAGCGACTTGCAACATACCTTACAAACCTGTATGGTAAAGGATTTACCAAAAGCAATCTTTATCAGTTTGTTCAGTTTTATAAGTTCTTTCCTGATATTTTCCACGCAGTGAGTGGAAAATCGCAAATTCTATCTTGGACACATTATCGCAATTTGCTCAGAGTAACAGATAAAAATGCAAGAGATTGGTATCTGAATGAAGCTATAAATGAGGTGTGGAGTGCGAGGACTCTTGATAGGAACATTTCTTCGCAGTACTATTATCGTCTGTTGCAATCACAAAACAAGCAGGCGGTAAAAGATGAAATGAACCAAATTACAGCATTGTATCAACAAGATAAATTGGAGTTTATTAAGAATCCGGTTGTGGCAGAGTTTTTGGGATTATCCCCAAATTCCGATTTTTCCGAAACTAAATTGGAGTCATCTATCATCACTCATATACAAAAGTTTGTGATGGAGTTGGGCAAGGGTTATGCTTTTGTCGCTCGTCAGCAGCATATCAAAACCGATGTTGGTGATTATTTCATAGACTTGGTGTTCTATAATTATATACTTAAATGTTTCTTGTTGATAGATCTTAAAACGTCACGAATCACTCATCAGGATGTTGGGCAGATGGATATGTATGTGAGAATGTATGATAGGTTAAAGCGCACGGAAGGCGATAATCCGACTATCGGGCTTATTCTTTGTTCTGAAACAAGTGAGGATATGGCTCGTTACTCTGTTTTGCACGATAACGAACGCTTGTTTCAAGCACGATATTTAACCTATCTACCATCGATAAATCAACTGAAAGAAGAGATAGAATTGCAAAAGGAAATTTTCAGATTGCAGCAAGAAAACAGCGCTTCCCAAGAATAATTGATATGCTTTACCCAAAGTGGTAAAAGAATAAATAAAAAAGTTAAACCCATACTTGCCACAGCAAGTATGGGTTTAACTTTTTTCAATTTTATGATATTCTTTATAAATTTGCGAGATTGCAAATTAAAGAGTATATTTACACGTTATAATATTCAAGGAAACCACAATGCCGGTAGAAATAGTAAAAGTAGAAAACAACAGTATGCTGAAGCGCTTTGTGCGCTTCAACTACGAACTATATAAAGACAACCCCTATTCGGTGCCCGACCTCTACGAGGACACTATGAACACCCTGCGCAAGGACCGCAACGCGACATTCGAGTTCTGCGATGCCGACTATTTCCTTGCCTTGCGCGATGGCAAGGTGGTGGGGCGCGTGGCAGCCATCATCAACCGCCGTGCCAACGAGAAATGGGGGCAGAAGGCAGCCCGTTTCGGTTGGATAGACTTTGTTGACGACCGCGAGGTGTCGGCAGCCCTCATAGGGGCAGTGGAGCAGTGGGCACGCGAGCGTGGAATGACCGAGCTGCACGGCCCGCTTGGCTTTACCGACCTTGATCCCGAGGGTATGCTCATCGAGGGATTCGACCGCTTGGGTACTATGGCGGCAATATACAACCACCCCTATTACAAGGAGCACATAGAGGCCCTTGGGTATGAAAAGGATGTCGATTGGGTGGAGTTCCTTATAAAGGTGCCCGAAAAGAACTGGGAAAAGGCCGAGCGCCTGTCGGCTATTGTGGCCAAGCGATACAACCTGCGTGTGGTGGAGTGCAAGTCGCGCAGCGAGCTTGCCAAGCGTTACGGCAAAGCCCTGTTTGAACTCGTGAACGAGAGTTATGCGCCCTTGTATGGCTTTTCGCCATTGAGCGACAAGCAGATTGAGCAGCTCATAAAGCAGTATCTCCCGGTGGTGGATTTGCGCCTCATATCCCTGGTGGTCGATGAAAACGACAACCTTGTGGCCATTGCGGTGAGCATAGTATCTCTGTCGGCCGCGCTGCAGAAGGCCAAGGGCAAGCTCTTCCCGTTTGGCTGGTTCCACCTGTTGAAGGCGCTCTTCTTCAGCCGCCCCAAACGGTTGGACTTCCTTCTTGTGGCCATAAAGCCCGAGTACCAGAGCAAGGGTGTGATGGCAATGATATTCAATGACCTTATGCCGCGTTACATATCAATGGGCTTCGAGGATGTTGAAACCAACCCCGAACTTGAGACGAACAACAAAGTGCAGGCGCAGTGGGACAGCTTCGACAAGGAGCAGCACAAGCGCCGCAGAGCATACAAGAAACATTTATAATAATGAGCGAGGACAAAGACCTTATATTCGACGAAAGCGCCCCTGTGGAGCAGGTGGCATATACCGACGACAACATACGCCACCTGAGCGATATGGAGCATATACGCACCCGCCCGGGTATGTATATTGGTAAGTTAGGCGACGGCTCGCAGAGCGACGATGGTATATATGTGCTGCTTAAAGAGGTGGTGGACAACTGCATCGACGAGTTTAAGATGGGTGCGGGCAAGCGCATAGAGATAGACATCGATGATAACCATTCGGTGGTGGTGCGCGACTATGGCCGCGGAATACCGCAGGGCAAGATGATTGATGCCGTGAGCAAGCTGAACACCGGTGCCAAGTATGACAGCAAGGCATTCAAAAAGTCGGTGGGCCTGAACGGTGTGGGCCTCAAGGCGGTGAACGCCTTGAGCACAACCTTTGAGGTGCGCAGCTACCGCGACGGCGTTGTGCGCACAGCCACCTTTGAAGAGGGTATCCTCAAAAGCGACACCACCGAAAAGACCGCCGACGAGAACGGTACATACATAGCCTTCACGCCCGACAAGAAGCTCTTCCGCAACTACGAGTTCCGCCCCGCGTTCATTGAAACGCTGCTGCGCAACTACACCTACCTGAACACAGGCCTTGCCATTATGTTCAACGGCAAGCGCATATTGTCGCGCAACGGCCTTGCCGACCTGCTCACCGATAATATGACCGCCGAGGGCCTCTACCCCATAATACACCTCAAAGGCGAGGATATAGAGATAGCCTTCACACACGCACAGCAGTATGGCGAGGAGTACTACTCCTTTGTGAACGGCCAGCACACATCGCAGGGCGGTACACACCAGAGCGCCTTCAAGGAGATGGTGGCATCTACCATACACGACTTCTTCTCGGCCAAGAACTTTGAGTATTGCGACATACGAAACGGTATAGTGGCGGCCATTGCCATAAACATACAGGAGCCGGTGTTCGAGAGCCAAACCAAAGTGCGCCTGGGCTCTACCACCATAGCCCCCGAGGAGGGTAGTATGAGCGTGAAGAAGTTCATAGGCGACTTTGTGAAGGAGGAACTCGACAACTTCCTGCACAAGAACCCCGATATAAGCGATGTGATGCTTGTGAAGATACAGGCATCGGAGAAGGAACGCAAGGAGCTTGCCGGCCTCACGAAGCAGGTGCGCGAGAAGGCCAAAAAGGTGAATATGCATAACCGCAAGCTGCGCGACTGCCGCATACACTACAACGACAGCAAGGGCGACCGCATAGACGAAAGCTGTATCTTCATCACCGAGGGCGACTCGGCGAGCGGCTCCATCACCAAGAGCCGCGATGCCAACACACAGGCGGTCTTCAGCCTGCGCGGTAAGCCGCTCAACTGCTTCGGCCTCAGTCGCGCGGTGGTATATCAGAACGAGGAGTTCAACCTGCTACAGGCGGCGCTCAACATAGAGGATGGGCTCGAGGGGCTGCGCTACAACAAGGTGATTGTGGCAACCGATGCCGATGTCGATGGTATGCACATACGCCTGCTTATGATAACCTTCTTCCTGCAGTTCTTTCCCGAACTCATAAAGAAGGGGCACGTTTATATATTGCAGACACCGCTGTTCCGCGTGCGCAACAAGCGCAAGCAGCCACGCGGCAAAAAGGGGGCCGAGGAGGCGGGCCGGCACAAGAGCGACTACGAAACAATATACTGCTACTCCGAGGAGGAGCGCATAGCTGCCATAGAGAAGCTGTCGCCCAACCCCGAGATTACCCGCTTTAAGGGACTTGGTGAGATTTCGCCCGATGAGTTCCGCAATTTCATTGGCCCCGATATGCGCTTAGAGCGTGTCTCTATGCACAAGGACGACAAGGTGGATGAACTGCTCTGTTACTATATGGGTAAGAACACTATGGAGCGCCAGAACTTTATTATTGATAACCTTGTAGTGGAGGAGGACAAGACCAACGATGAGTAACAACCCCAAAACAGCCCTTTTTGCGGGCTCGTTCAACCCCTATACCCGCGGGCATCACGACATAGTGCAGCGCGCGCTTGCCATCTTCGACAAGGTGGTGGTGGCCGTGGGCTGCAATATGAGCAAAGAGAACGGCGCTGCCGATGCCGAGGAGCGCCGTGCGGCCATCGAAAAGGTATATGCCCACGAGCCGCGCGTGTGTGCCGTTGTCTATAGCGGCCTCACAATGGACTACGCCCGCAGCATAGGTGCAGCTGCGCTGTTGCGTGGTGTGCGCAGCGTCAAGGATTTTGAGTATGAGCGCGACCTTGCCGATGTGAATTTGCGCCTGGGCGGCATAGAAACGGTTATTCTTATGAGCTCGCCCGAAAATGCCGCCATCAGCAGCAGTCTTGTGCGCGAGCTTGCTGCATACGGAAAAGATGTTAAACATTTACTGCCATAAACTATGAAAAAGATATTTTCACTTATACTGTTTTTTACCCTGTTGCTCCCTGCCGCTGCACAGCAACAGCAGATGCCTGTGTCGCTCTACAAACTGCTCACCGCAGGCAATGTGATTAACCGCTGCTACGTTGATAGTGTGGATGAAACAAAGGTGGTAGAGGAGGGCGTGAAGGCGATGCTCAAACAGCTCGATCCGCACTCCACATACACCGACCCCAAAGAGACAAAAGCCCTGCTCGAGGAGATGGAGGGCAGCTTCGGTGGCATAGGCATACAGTTCAACATTGTTGACGACACGCTCTATGTGATACGCACCACCACGGCAGGGCCGTCGGAACGTGCCGGCATATTGGCAGGCGACCGCGTGGTTATGGTGAACGATACCGCCATTGCGGGTGTGAAGATGGAGCGCTCCGATATTATGTCGCGCCTGCGCGGCCCTGCCGGCAGCAGGGTGAAGCTCTCCGTGAAGCGCTCGGGCATTGCCCGCCTGCTCACATTCGACCTGGAGCGTGCTATGATATCAACCGAGAGCGTGGATGTGGCATATATGGTTGACAAGAAGGTGGGTTACATACGCATAACATCGTTTGGTGCCACCACATACAAGGAGTTTGTTGCAGCGCTCGACTCGCTCAAAGGTTGCGGTATGAAATCCCTTATGCTCGACCTGCAGGGCAACGGCGGCGGTTACCTGTCGGCTGCTGTGGAGATAGCCAACGAGTTCCTCGAAAGAACCAACCTTGTGGTATATACCGAGGGGCGTATGTCGCCCCGTTACGAGCACCTTGCAAAGGGTGGCGGCCGCTTTACCAAGGGCAACTTGGTGGTGCTTGTGGATGAGACCTCGGCCTCGGCTGCCGAGATTCTTGCCGGTGCCATACAGGACTGGGACCGCGGTGTGGTGGTGGGCCGTCGCACATTTGGCAAGGGATTGGTACAACGCCCCTTCCCCCTGCCCGATAACTCTATGATACGCCTCACCATTGCGCGCTACTACACCCCCACAGGGCGCTGCATACAAAAGCCCTATGGCGACTCCATTGATTACAAAGACGAGCTTATGCACCGCTACAACAGCGGCGAACTGAGCAATGCCGACAGCATACATTTCCCCGACTCGCTCAAGGCATACACCAAGCGCTTGGGGCGCGTGGTGTATGGTGGTGGCGGCATTATGCCCGACTACTTTATACCGCTCGACACTATGCGCTACACAAAATATCATCGCGAGCTTGCGCGCAAGGGCTCCATCATACAGGCAGCGCTGCGCTATGTTGATACTCACCGCGATGCTTTGGCTGCCGAGTATCCCACGGTTGACGATTTCGACAAGAATTTTGAGGTGGATTCTGCCTTTGTGGATATACTGCGGAAACAGGGCGAGCGCGATAGCGTGAAGCTCGAAGGTGGCGAGGAGGAGTTTGCGAAATCGCTTCCCGAGCTGTCGCGCCAGCTGAAATCGCTCCTTGCCCGCGATATTTGGGGCATAGCTTCTTCTATGCGCATAATCAACCGCCATAATGAGTTCTTCGAAAAGGGCTATGCCATAGTGAGGGAACGCAATATGGACAAGGTTCTGAAAAAAGAGAAATAGTATAAAAAAGCCGTTTGGGCGCCCCCAAACGGCTTTTTTATACTATCCTGCTCTTTATTTTATCAGCAAAAGATGATTTTTGTCATATGTCATCAGAAGTGAACGATGCTGTTTCCATTAATGAATAATAAGTTTTTTGTTTTTGCTGCAAATATAAGATGTGCTTATTTGATGCAGGTTGTTATAATACTTATTTATTCTACCTCACCTGCAAAAGTTGTAGGGCTTGCTTTATGGGCGTTAAACTGCTCCTCCTAATGAGGAGCAGTTTAATGCCCCTACAACAGGCAGCAGCACTCGGCATAATGCAAGTTTGCTTGCCGTGGATAATTTGTCTTGCTCTAAAATTCTCGGTGCTGATTATCGGGTATTCTCTCATTTTGGTTATATTTTTTATGTACTTTCTATGCCGATAGAAAGTACCAAAGAACTCTGCGCATATGGTCGCTTTCTTAACGGAAAACGTAGCTGATGTTTTTGGGGTGTCCGGAACTCGCTTGGCGGCGCAAAATGGCAGGCCATTTTTCTTACCTGACGCTCAGACAGTCCTCCACTATTCCCAAAAACACTGACGCTCGTTTTCCTAAAAGCTTTAATGCGCACTAATGAATACGCAGGGCGCAGTTCTCACAAGCAGAGGAAATTCGAAAAAGAGAACCGGCACCGTAAGTGAAACAGCGGAGAGCCCTGCCGTGTGCAGGCCATTGTGCGAGGCTGTCTGAGCGTAGTGCGGGTATATATTTTCTTACATAGCCGCACGGAGCGAGTTCCGCAGCACCCTGCGCACGGCAGAATAGGCTTGCAGCGACAAGCAAGCGACGAACGAGTTATATTGCGAAGCAATTCACGAGCAAGAGGAGCGGCGAAAGCTCGTGCAAATGAGCGCAGAAGGCAAGTTTGCTTGCATT
>JAFXGV010000053.1 GCA_017536765.1 Bacteroidaceae bacterium | reverse complement strand
TTTTCCTAAATTCTAAAAGTTATGAAGAAAACATTAGTAGATCTTTTTGAGGAGTCTGTTCGTTTGTATCCCAACAACACATTCCTTTTGGAGAAAACAGGTAAAGAGGGTTTCAAACCTACAACCTACACACAGGTAAAAGAGCAAGTGTATCGCTTGGGTGCAGGCTATCAGGCACTTGGCGTTAAGAAAGGCGACAATATGGCTCTCCTGAGCGAGGGTTGCAATATGTGGGTTATAGGCGAGCTTGCAATGTTCTATGCGGGTGCTGTAAACGTGCCCCTCTCTATTAAATTGGAAGAGAGCAACGACCTGCTTTTCCGTCTCATCCACGGCGATGTTAAATTCATTCTTGTATCCAATCATCAGCTCAAAAAGGTACGTGCCATCAAGGATAAACTCACCGAGGTGAAGAAGGTTATAGTATTTGGTGAGGTTAAGGGCGGCCTCGAGGATGGCGAGATAGCTCTTGACGATGTACTGAAGCTTGGCGACGAGTTCCTTGCATCGCACACGATGGAGGAGTTCCTGAGCATTGCATACTCTATTCAGAACGACGACTACGCCACAATTACATATACCAGCGGTACCACAGCCGATCCCAAGGGCGTTGTGCTCACTCACCGCAACTATACATCGAACGTGGAGCAGGCGCTCACGCTTGTACACATCGACGAGTCTTGGCGCACACTCATCATTCTGCCCCTCGACCACTGCTTTGCACACGTTGTAGGTTTCTACATTATGATGTCGCGCGGCGCCACTGCAGCTACCGTTCAGGTGGGCCGCACTCCGCTGGAGACTCTCAAGAATATTCCTTCGAACATAAAGGAGGTTCGTCCTCACTTCATCCTGTCGGTTCCCGCACTTGCAAAAACCTTCAAAAAGAACATTGAGGGTGCCATCCGTGCCAAGGGCGAGACTACCGTTAAATTGTTTAACTTGGGTATGAAGACTCGCCAGATATACTTTGGCGACAGCAACCTCGATTTCAAGGGCTGGAGATATCTGTTGAAGCCCGCCGTGTGGTTGTTCGACAAACTTATCTTCTCAAAGGTGCGCGAGAACTTTGGCGGCGAGCTTCGTTTCTTCGTAGGTGGCGGTGCTTTGCTCGACAAGGAGTTGCAGAAATTCTATGTGGGCGTGGGTATGCCTATGTACCAGGGCTACGGTCTTTCCGAGGCTACTCCCGTAATATCGTCTAACGGCCCCGAGCGTTACCGTTTCGGTTCAAGCGGTAAGTTGGTTGAGCCCATTGAACTTAAGATTTGCGACAGCGACGGCAAGGAGTTGCCCGTGGGCGAGATGGGTGAGATAGTTGTAAAGGGCGAGAACGTGATGGCAGGCTACTGGAAGAACCCCGAGGCCACTGCCGATACCGTGCGCGACGGTTACCTCTACACCGGCGACCTTGGTTATATGTCGCCCGAGGGCTTGCTCTATGTAAAGGGCCGTTTCAAGAGCCTTCTTATCTCTAACGACGGTGAAAAGTACAGCCCCGAGGGCATTGAGGAGGCATTTGTGAGCAAGTGCCCCACAATAGACCAGGTGATGCTCTATAACAACCAGTCGCCTTGCACCAGCGCACTCATCGTTCCCAACAAGGATAACATAAAGCGTGCTTTGGAGGCAAAGAAACTCACACTCGATACCGAGGAGGGCCGCAAGGCTGCTCTCGACCTCATAAAGGCCGACATCGATATGTTCAAGAAGGGGGGTGAGTTCGATGGTATGTTCCCGGGCGTGTGGTTGCCCAGCTGCTTTGCAGTGCTTGCCGAGCCTTTCACCGAGCAGAACCAGATGATTAACAGTACTATGAAGATGGTTCGCCCCAAAATTGAGAAGGCCTACAAGGAGCGCATCGATTATATGTACACAGCCGAGGGTAAACAACTGTATAACCCGCAGAACCTCGATGCTTTGAAATAATGAGTATTGCACAATATTGCAGCCGCCCTTTGCAAAGGGCGGCTGCTTTTTTATACACACATCATTAAACCTTTTCCGCTGTTTGTAATCAAATAAACAGCAGGCAACATAGAACTCACAGCCCGCTGCCTGCGATAAAAGAAAAAAGGACAACTATTAAAACTGACAAATTATGAAAGCGAAATTCTTAATGATTCTTGCCGCTGTAATGATGATGAGCGGCGCAGTGTGTGCACAAGAGAAAAAGCAGGCTCCCACTCCCGAGCAGAGAATAGAGAAACGTGTGCAGCGTATGCAGAAGAAACTTATGCTCGATGATGCCACGGCAGCCAAGTTTGCCCCCATTTACAAAGAGTATCTGCAGGCAAAATTTGCAGCACGCCCTGTTTGCAAAAAGTGCGATAACCCCACCGATGCGCAGATAAAGGAGAACATAGGCAAGCGCATAGATGCACAGCAGAAGGCTCTCGACGTAGAGAAGAAGTATTACAAGAAACTCTCATCGGTTCTCACAGGCCGCCAGTTGCAGCAGATATTCTGCAAGGATAACAAGAAGGCTGCCTTTGGCAAGAACAAGAGAGCGCCTTACGGCAAGGGTGGCAAGCAGGCTCCCCGTTTCGGCGGCAAGAGAGGCCCCAAGTGCCCTGTTAAGAAAAACTGTTGCCCCAAGGCTGCCTGCCCCAAAGCGGCTGCCGCACCTGTAAATAAATAATAGCAACGCTATATTATGAATTCAAGGCTGTTCTTCGCACGAAGAACAGCCTTGTTTTTTTGGTGTGTAAAATATGGCCTTCCGCCTGATAAGGGGAATATCCCGTGCCGCGCGAGGATATGTCTGTTTCCTAATATATAATATCCAACCTCCCTACAAACGTGGGTGACCCATTTCACTTTTGGGCCACCCACTCGAACGCTGATAGTAATATTGATTACTTATTCCAAACATTGCCCCAAGTGCCCTGTTGCTTGTTCGAAAGTTGTTCGGTTCCGCCTTGTTCGCTGTTGTCGATGCCTATTCTTGCAGCGGGGCTTGTTGCTATAATTGTGTTACATTCTACGCACACGTAGGTTGTGGTTGGTTTCAAATAATTCTTTTTCATTGTTATTTCTTTTTTTAATAAATTACTTTCTTTCCATTGATAATATATAATCCCTTTGTAGGTGTCTGCACGGGGCGGCCAAAGAGGTCATACACACGGCTATTGCCTGTATCTTCGGCCTCAACGCTTTCAACTGCGGTTGTTCCGGGGAAACGGAAACTGTATGCGGCAGCCTCGGCATCGCTTATGCTCATATACATCTTGAAACCGTTGATGGTGTCGCCTGTGAAGCGGCGCATAACCACTCCGTTCTCGGCTGTCGCCTCGGTTTGCAGGGTGTAGGGGTTGCTTACATTGCTTGTTGATATCTTCTCTATGGTACCAAGCAACACATTGTTTTCTGTAGCCTCCACATTGGTGGTGATGGTGAATTGGTATGTCTTGGCTGCGCCCTTCAGTATTACTGCTTGGTTTGCAGGAATAGTACCTTCTAAGGCATATAGGTCTATATACTCTCCGTTAACCTCGGCGCGATATGCGGTAACTCCATTGGGAATTTCAAGCGCTACGGGAGCATAGAGGGTAGAGTAGCCTACCGAACCAATAGTAACAGGAAGGGTTGTAACCTCTGTTATAGTCCAGACGTGCTCGGTTGTGTGAGCATCTTGTGTGGAGCAGCGATTTACGTATGTGTTGCTGGTGTGCAACCATCTGTTGGCACTCTTTATATTATATACCCCCTCACCGACATTGTGAAATTCTATTGCCGATATATCGCTGTTGGCGACACCGGGTGCCTCAAATCCCCAATCAGTATCATTTAGGCCTATGTATAGTCCGCTGCTGTATGATAGCAAGTGGTTGCCGTTGAAATAGAATATTGCATTTGCATCGTTTGCTGTGCTTGTGGCAATCTTGTTGTCGTTTGTGAGCGAGCCGGTGATATATTTCTCGTTTGCATCCTTAATGGTATAGAATTTGTGGGCGGCTATGCCGGGGCAGGTAATGCGCTCGGTTGCAAAATCTGCTTCCAACCAGCAACTGTTGGCGGCGTTGGTTATTTCGCCTGTCTGCATCTCAAATGCTGTGCCATTGAGCTTGTATATGTGTTTCTCGGTGTCTGCTACATTGCCAAGGTATGTGCCACGTAGCAATGAACCTTCTAATGAGCCTTTTGCATTGGCACTCGACATTGTGATTTCGGCATTGTAGGTTCCCTTGCCCTTCAAGATTGCGGGGGTGCCTTGCAAAAGAATCTCACCTGCTGTGGCAATCTCGCTAAGTTTATAGATATAACCGCTCTTGCCATCACTCTCAATGTCATTTGTAGTAACGTCGTATGCAACAACGCCGATGGGCATCACTATATTAAAAGGGAGGCATAGTGTGGTGCCTGTGGTCGATACTTCAATGGGGTATGTGGCAGCCTTGCTGATGCTGAAGGTGGCGAGGTTCTCCTTTGTTGAGTTATCGTTACCAAAAACCAATTTGTCGTAGTCGTTCACGTAGTTTATACCACTGCCTGTACTGCGCAGCTTAAAGATACCGGTATCGGTGCCGGTTTCTTCAAAGAGGTAAGCACCCGCCTCGTTTTTCTTCTCGGAGAACATAATGTGGTTCCAACCCCCGAGTGTGGGCTGTTTCAAATACATACCTTGTGCCGAAATTGAATAGCCGGTACCAAGAGGCGTGATTGTGAAATAGCAATCGCCGGCGGCTGCTGCACTGTATGTGCCTTGTGCAATTAGCTTGTAACCCACATTCTTCGAGTTGTCCTGGTCGGTGTTGTATCCAATAAATACAGCTTTGTTGCCGTTGTCTTGGTAATTCAACTTGTAAACACCGTTGTATGCAGGGTTCAGAACCACAGCAAATGTAAGCACTGTGCCGTCGACAAGTGTTATCGTACCTGTGTGTGAGCCATCAGTGGCATCGGCTTTCACTGTAACAGCCTTGATGTCGGTAGCTGTGCCGTTGATGAAATCACCTGTTATGGTAACGTTTGTGAGCTCACCGAAATAGCTTGAAAGGTCTATTGTCTGGCCTGCATCGGCAATCACTGTGCATATTGCAGAGAGGTCGTTTGTCAAGCAACGGTAAGCATAGTATGTACCGGTGTTGGAAACAACGGGAATGATATACTTGTCAAGTACCTCTTTTGCCTTTTCAAGGGTGTTGCCCTCGGGATTGCGGGTGTATGTATCGGTGTGCCCTTGTGCGCCGGCGGCCAGCGGAGTGGTGTTTATTGATGTTTGGCCCACTTCGTGTACGCAACCGTGTGCCCAGTTCCAAGCAAAGTAGTCATAGTTGCTACTTGTACAGTTGTTGTCGAAATAGTCCTTCCAACGGGGGTAGTACAAATCCTTCATCAAACCCTGCCAAGAACGGTATGAGTAGTCGTTGAGGTTTGTAGCGGGGCTCGACCAGGTAGATACTATGGTGCGGGCGTTGTTATATTCATACCAGTCGGGGGTAGCTGTTGTTGCACCGGTAACCTCGCCTGCGGCGTCGCGGGCCTCCTGTGTCCACTTGCCCAAGCGGAAGTTGAGGTTGGTACCCTTGAATGCATCTACATCAAGAATGAGTTGCAGGAAGGCATCGCGACGGGTTTCGTACAATGCCGTGTTTGAAGCATTCTTTGCTTCCTTTATTCCAAGAAGCAGATAGTATGCATAGTCGGCAAGCACACCTCCACCAAGTTCCACAAGGTCGTAGTTGTAGTTGCTCTCGTAGATTGTACCTTTTGCAATGGCACTGCTTTGCGAAATAAGTTTATATGTGGCATCTATAAGCATCTGGTGGCGTGCCTTGGTGTATGTGCCAATGGCGTGATTCATTGTTTTGCCCCAATAACTTGCGGCATTAGCGTTGAGGTTGGGTTTTGCAGCCCATACATCCTCTACAGGGCCTTGAATGCCGTCGGCACCATAGTTGAGCGGGCCTTGGCGCAAGAGGCTCCAAGCCTCCTGAATTTCGGCATTCTCCACACCGTAACGTGCTATGGAGTAGTTGGTAACCCATTCGGCCACGTCGGGCTTGCTGCCCATCCAAGGTAGCTGGAATATAAGGTCATATGTTACGGGTGTCTGCTCAATGGCCTCGGGGGCGGCACCTACACCCTTGATTGATGAATATTTCCCTTTGTAATGGAAATAATTGTTGGCAAGGTTGGTCAAGCGAGCCATAATACCCGAGCGACCACCGAAGTTGGGGATTGCGCAGAAGACTGCATCTTGGGGAGCATAGCCGTTATAGCTGTCGAATGCGGGTGAACCGTCGGAGAAGAGGTCGAGCACCACAAGACGGCCTGCGGGCACGGCTGTGAGCGAGTATCTTTGTGTGGCGCTCCATTGCCACTGCTGGATTACCCATTTTGAACCGGGCTTGGCTGCCTCCATTGCTGCATAAAGGGCTTCGTAGTCCTCCATTGTGCCGGCACCGCCACCTTCGTGGAAGGGGTCCATTGAGTAGTATTGGCTCTCGCCCATTACCTCGTGCAGGCAGGCATAGTAGTCGGCTGCAATTTCGGCGTATTTGGCATTGCTTACGCTCAACAGCAACGGGCGCACAAAGTCGCCGGCCCAGTTGCCACCGTTGCCACGTGTTGCATAGCCCGATTTTGAGGCAAAGTTGGTGGGTACCATACCGCTCCAGCCGGGAATAACGGGCTGCATACCGAGCTCGCGCTGGCGGGTAACAATGTCGTTGGCAAGCTTCTTCTGGCGTGCGTACCAAGCATCGTCCTGCACACCACCTGCACCTGCCAGGTTGGTGTAGCCACTCTTGGTGCCGGGTGCTGTACCGCCCCAGCCTTCGAGGTTGTTCATTGCCCACCAAGCGATAAATGCGGGGCCTGCTACGAATGCCTTTGCCTCGGCATCGGTGTAGCCATATTTGCGGGTACCATTCTCCTCCATTGTGAGGAACTTGCGCCATACCTCTTCAAGACCTACAAGCTGCAAGGGCATATTTATACCGTGCAGGGCCATCCAGTCGATTTCCTGCTGCCAACGTTTCCAAGTCCACGAGGTCATTGAGTAACCGAATGCACAAGTATTCAGATAGTAGCGATACATTGCGTCGCTGGTGCGTGTCTCCTCGCTTGTGGGTATGGGGAGTGAAGAGAGGTCGGCATAAGCATCGCCGCTCACAGTCTTTTCGTTGAGCGAATTCCAAGCTATGTTTATGTGTGCATAGTTCTGCAAGTACCAGCCGATACCGGTGGTTATTGCGCTTATGGTTGTACCCTTGATAAGAACTTTGCCATCCTCGCTGCTTATTACAAATACCTCGTTTGTAGAATTCATCGAGGGATCGATCACAAATTTGAACTTGGCATCTGTGCCCGCACCACCAATACGGTTGATGAGCGCAACCACGGCTGCGGGGTTCTCAATTATTGTTGCTTGGGCATAGGCGATGGTGATAGTTCTGTTGGCCTCGTTTATTTCAACGCTCCAAGTGTATCCGTTTACATCGGTTGCTGCAAATAGTTCCTTGTCGAAGCCTTCTTCTATGGTGGCACCATTGGTAATCTCGGCACCATCGTAAGTTACCTTGGCTCCGGCCGGTGCGTTTTCGATATTCAGTGTATAACCTGTTTCGCGTTTCTCATATGAAATGTCCACACGGAATGCCTTTGCATTCATTGTAGTGTTTTCGGTTACGAATGAGAAGGAGAAAGCGCCACCGAGTTCTTCGTTGAGCGTAATCTCGAACCAATCATCGGTTGCCGATGATGAGCCCCAAGCTGCGTTGCTGTATGTGCCATCAGTCCCATCGAGCATTTTGGCGAAATCGGAAATGTTGTTACCG
The DNA here is from genome assembly GCA_017536765.1 of Bacteroidaceae bacterium. Lineage (GTDB taxonomy): Bacteria > Bacteroidota > Bacteroidia > Bacteroidales > Bacteroidaceae > HGM04593. The sequence continues at coordinate 7,728 of JAFXGV010000053.1, read as the reverse complement.
GTAATATTGTTGGCTGTTAATGTAACAGCGTCGCCATTGGCATTGTAAAGTACAAAAGAGTCGAAGCTCAAGCGTTTTGCTCCATTTTGATAGAATGCGCCGCTTTCGGTGAGTGTAAAACGCAGTTTGTTGCAAACGCCCTCGTGTGCAAAACTGCCCGATGTGAAATGCATCTTGCCGTTTTGGGCCTCGGCAGTTGTTGTACACGCCATTGTTCCCTCTATAAGCCACTTATTGCAGTTGCCGTCGCTGTTGCTCAAAGGTACGTTCGTGAAAACGCCTGTTCCGGCATTGCTCGCAAGGGTATTTCCCAAATGTTTGCTGCTGTCGTTGAATCGTGTGAGATATACATATCCGTTTTCATCGGCTTCTCCCATTTTCCATAGTGAGAAATCGGTAGTGGCGTTCCAACTGTGTGTGGAGCCAATGTATGTGCCTTCATTAGCTTTGTCTTCCAAGATGATATATTGCCCTGCCGATGTTTTTATATAAAACTCGGTGGCAGTCTCTTGAAAAGAGGCTGCGCTGCTGCTTGCAGTTGTAAGGCTCAAGTAGTTGTCGGCTTTGTCGCTCTTTAGAGTGTATGTGAACTGCTCGCACAAATCGGAATAATCCACAAGCGAAAATTGCATTCCTGTGCCTTTGTCGCAAAAGAGTGGTTGGCCTGCCGATTTGGTGTCAACGTTTATAAACTTGCCATCGGCACGGGCAATGGTAAATATGGTGCCATCGTCTGGATCGGCCGCAATAGTCCACTCATACGCTGTTGCGCCTATTGTGGCATTCCAGTTGCGGCTGCTTGCCTGCATAGCGTATGTGCCATTTACATTCTTCATTGTCCACTTTGATGCATCGGTTGTTCCTGCTGCAAAGTAGATGATACAGGGCTTTGCGTTGAGGCTCAAGTTGTTGGTTGTTCCTCCGGCATTAGCTTCGTTAATGCCCAATGTTTGAATGTCGAGATAGAGGCCCGATGTCTTTTCTTTAAGTGCGTACATCTTGCCTGTTTCCGGGGCAAATTGTGCCCACGTTGCGATGCACAACAGTGCAAACGCAAAGGTTAGTAGCAATCTCTTTTTCATAGTTTGGTTATTTATTGATTAATATAAGTTATTCTATGGTGTGGCTTGCCGCCAATAAGTTTAATAATCGCAAATGTATAAATAAATATTTTGTTTATTAAATTTTATGTATATAATGAATATGTTAATTTTCAAAACTATAACATATTGGGCATAATGCATAAATGGTAATTGAATTTGTGCGGTGAGTAACCCGCGATGCTGCACCAAAAAAAGCAAGCCCGCGGGCTTGCTTTTTTTGGTGGTCTTGGGTGTATGTGTGGCGTGTGCTACATTTCCACAACTATCTTCACATTCATCTGCCTGCCTGTGAGGTAGTTGGGCACGGCATATTGGTTGTTGCTTATGTCGCTTATCCAGTAGTATGAATTCACGTTGTTTATGTCGAGCAGGTTAAAGGCATCTATGCCTAACCACACGTTCTTCAGGTATTTGAGTGCCCCGTGGCGGTGTATCTTCTGCTCGTTGTCGAGCAGGCGGTACGACATTCCAATGTCTACGCGCTTGTAGGCGGGCGCGGTGAACACCTGGCTCTCGCGGCCGGTGTGGGGCGGGCCGAAGGGGAGGCCGTCGGCATATACTGCGCGCAGTGTCATACGCCATTTGTCGGTGCCGGGGAAGTAGTCGGTAAAGTGGAGCGAGAAGTTGAATTTCTGGTTGGTGGGGCGGGGGAGCCACTTGCTGCCGTTTATCTTCTCCTTGGTGTTCATAATGGAGAAGGTCACCCACGAGTCGGTGCCCTCTACAAACTCACCGAATAGTTTGAAATCCACTCCCGCGGCATATCCTCGGGCACAGTTTTCGCCGTAATATACTATGCGCACGTTGTCCACGTTGTAGGGGATAAGGTTATCGAGCTTTTTGTAATAGGCCTCGGCGGTGAACTTGAACGGGCGCTCCACCATCTTGAAATGGTAGTCGGCACCGGCCACAAGTTGCAGCGAGCGTTGCGATTTTATCTTCTTGTTCAGCTGCACGGTGGTTATGCCGCCCGTGGTCAGGGTGTCGCGCATCTCCTTGTAGAAGGGCGTTTGGTAATAGATACCCGCCGCCACGCGCAGTGTGATGTTCTCGTTGCCCTCGGGGATGAAGCCGAGCGATGCGCGGGGCGAGATTAGTGTCTCCTTGTTCCAATCCCAGTATGATATGCGCACACCTGCGTTGAATGAGAATACTCCCCACGGGCTTTTGAACTTGTAGGTGTCCTGTGCGTATGCGCTGTAGTGGTTGCTGCTCTCGCTGTTCTTCGACGTGAGGCTGTAGATAGGGCGCATATATTGGCCTCCCTGCGGTATGTTGTAGCCTGCCGAGTCGCGCACCTGCCACTCGCGCTGCTTGTCGTCGAATTTTTCCTTCTTCCACTCTACGCCCCAGCGTATGTCGTGGGCTTGCAGAAAATGCTTTCCTGTGAGGGCGGTGGTTTGTACGTTGGCCTCCAGGCGATTGCGGGCGTGTTCCATATAACGCCCTACGCCCAAGTTTTCGCTTGTGTTTATGTCGTTGAGCCAATATTCGCTGTTTATGTCGTATGTCACCTGCTCGCGGGTGCTGAAGGCCGATGTCTGCAATATTATCTGATTGTACTCGTTGGGTATGTAGCTCACGGCGGCAGCGCCGAAATAGGTGGTGAAGAGGTCGTTCTCCCAGCCGTCGAAATATACCTTGAACTCCTTTACATCCTCCATTGTGCCAAACGACGTGGTGCGGTCGCTGGGGGTGAATTTGTACTCGTTGCGCGATATGTTGCCAATGAAACTTATGCTCCACTTGTCGGTTATGCGCCAGTCGATGTAGGTTTGGTAATCGACAAACTGCGGCTCATACTCGCCCTTGGTCTCCAGTGTGCCCAACAGGTATTTGTTGCTTTTGTAGCGCAGCGAATTGGAGAAGCTCACCTTCCTGTTGCCCACGCCCACATATGCGTTTGCACCAAGCAGGCTTGCCGACACGGTGCTCTCGAACTGCCGCGGTTTGCGGTAGGTGATGTCGAGCACCGACGACATCTTGTCGCCATACTTGGCCTCGAAACCGCCGCTCGAGAATGCCACCGTCTCCACCATATCGGGGTTGAGGAAGCTGAGGCCCTCTTGCTGTCCCGCGCGTATGAGCAGCGGGCGGTATATCTCCACACCGTTCACATATACGCTGTTTTCGTCGAAATTGCCACCTCGCACGTTGTACTGCGACGACAGCTCGTTGTGGGAACTCACACCTGCCTGTGTGGATATTATATCCTCTATTGCATTGCCGCTTGCGCTGGCCTGCAGGCGCACCTGTTTGGGTACGCTTATCTCCTGTGTGCTGCCCATCTGCTTCTCCTGTGCGGTTACCTCAACCCCCTCGAGCGAGTAGTCGGTGGTGGGCAGTGTTATGTTCAGTGTTATGGTGTCGGTGGGGCTGTGGAATGTGCGTTTGCGCGTTTGGTGTCCCATCATACTGAATGCTATGGTTAGCGTGTCCTTGCTGCTGCACGAGAGTGTGTAGTTGCCGTTGAGGTCGGTGAGTGTGCCTATGGGCTCGCCCACAATGCTCACGGTGGCTATCTCAATGGGCTCGCTCTTTTCGTTGGTCACCTTGCCCTTGAAGGTGACGTGCTGTGCGCTTGCTCCCATCGAAAAAATGAGCGTAAGCAGCGCTATTATCGGTTTTATTATGTGTTTACCTGGTTTCATACTATATGTTAACGGAAAATTCCCCTTAAACGTATATCGCGCGCAAAATTTTATTCAGGAAATTCCATTTGAAATGGTACCAACGCAGCGTGCTCACCTGTTTGCCCCCGAAATTGAGCAGAAAGTTCTTGTATCCCGAGCGTATGCCTGCCAAGGTGCGCGACTCGAGGAATTCTATATGCTCATATCCTCTTTTGCGGGCATCGTCTATGGCGGCCCACACGGCTGTTATGCCGGGGTAGAGCAGCGGGTGGCTCTTGCGCAGCCCGCAGCTGAATATGAGGTATGCGTTGCTGCCGTGATAGGTGCACACCGAACAGCCAATGATTTTCCCGCCGTGCTCCACTATGAAGATACGTTGCTTTTCGTCGGCAAGCAGGCCGCGCAGAATGTCGCTGCCCGGCAGCGGGCGGCGTATTTTTGATTTGTAATAATTTTTCAGCAGTCGCAGCCCTTCGTTTATCTCCTCTTCGGTGGTGGCCCTGCGGTATGTGACACCGCGTTCCCTGCTCTTGCGCAGGTGACTGCGGTAGCTCCTTGTGAGGCGCTCTTCGGGTGCCTTGCTGTGCAGCGATATGTATATGCGGTGGTCGCGCACGGGGATGAATTTGTGACGGCTGAGCGTGGCGTATGCAAGGCGTGTGTCGTCTATGCCTATTATCTCTATGTAGCTGTTAAAGATGTCGAATATGTCAAAAAGTTTCTCAATGAATTTTGCGAAAATTTCTTCGCGGTTGTGGCATTTGTCGCTATATATACCCTCGCCGTATATGGTGAACCAAGAACCGGCCACGGGTGGCAACAATCTTATTCCTCTCCTTTTTATAATAATGATGTGCGCAAGTTCGTGCCCCTGTTCGTCGCTTGCCACCATCATATATGGCTTGGTGGAGCGGCTGTTGCATAGCAACCCGAACAGCAACGCCGAGTGCTGTATGCTGCCCGGGAGCAGGGCGGGCAGTTCTTCGGTTCGGGTGTATATGTCTATGCGCATAAAATATGAATATTCGGCAGTGTAAAGTTATAAAGAAACAATTGAAATTTCTATAAAAAGAAATAATATTGTATCTTCGCGTAAAGTTTTGGAAGAATTATGGAGGATATATATATACTTGCCATAGAATCGTCGTGCGACGACACGTCGGCAGCGGTGATGCGTGGCGAAACGGTGCTTTCCAACGTGACGGCCGGGCAGGCTGTGCACGAGCAGTATGGCGGTGTGGTGCCCGAGCTTGCCTCGCGTGCACACGAGCAGAATATTGTTCCCGTGGTGGATGCCGCTCTCAAAAAGGCGGGCATTGCCAAGGAGCAGCTGAGCGCCATTGCCTTTACCCGCGGCCCGGGCCTTATGGGCTCTTTGCTTGTGGGTGTGTCGTTTGCCAAAGGGCTGGCGGCTTCATTGGGCGTGCCTATGATAGAGGTTAACCACTTGCAGGGCCACATTATGGCCCATTTTATAAAGGAGGATGGCGAGGAGCACAACAGCCCCGAATACCCCTTCCTTTGTCTTATGGTGAGTGGTGGCAATTCGCAAATTGTGAAGGTGAACAGCTACAAGGATATGGAGATAGTGGGGCAGACAATAGACGATGCAGCGGGCGAGGCTATGGATAAATGTGCCAAGGTTATGGGCCTGGGCTACCCGGGCGGCCCCATAATAGACCGCTTGGCACGCCAAGGCGATCCCAAGGCATACAGCTTCAGCAAGCCGCATATAGCGGGCTTTGATTACAGCTTCAGCGGGCTTAAGACCTCGTTCCTTTATACATTGCGCAAGTTGGTTGCCGATGATGAAAATTATGTCGATACCCACAAGGAGGATTTGGCTGCATCGTTCGAGGCTACCGTGGTGGATGTGCTTATGGACAAGCTCTACAAGGCATCGAAGGCGTTGGGCATCAAGCGTATTGCGCTCTCGGGCGGTGTGTCGGCCAATACGGCACTGCGCGAGGCATACAAGGCCTATGCCAAGCGTTACGCTTGGGAGATATTTATTCCCAAATTTGGTTTCACCACCGACAATGCAGCAATGATTGGCATTGTGGGTTATTATAAATTCCTCGATAAGGATTTTTGTGCAATGGACCAACCGGCCTTTTCGCGCACTACATTATAATAATGAGAGAAAAAATAAAAGATATTGCAGTATCCATTGTGGAGTGGTGCGTGCAGAACGGCATTACCATTGCCACGGCCGAAAGTTGCACGGGTGGTTCCATTGCTGCCGCTATAACAGGTGTGGCGGGCTGCTCGGCAGTGTATAAAGGCTCGGTGGTGGCATACAGCAACGAGGTGAAGGCAGCCGTGCTTGGTGTTGGCGAGGATACACTTGCCCTGCACGGTGCTGTGAGTGAGCCGGTTGTGGGGCAGATGGCACAGGGTGTGCAACGTGTAATGAATGTACGTTGCGCAGTGGCTACATCGGGCATTGCAGGCCCTGGTGGTGGCACTCCCGAAAAGCCTGTGGGCACCGTGTGGATGGCTGTTGCTGTGGGCAATGAGGTGTTCACCCGCTTGCTGCAAATGGATGACAAGGGGCGCGAAGTCAATATAGAGCATACCGTGTTTCGTGCGCTCTCTTTTTTGAGCAGTTGCGTGGCAGGCGCCCAAAGAGGGTAATCTTTTTACTTTTTGTAAAATAATTGCTTTTTTGTTTGCAAGGTTATGTAAAAATCTATATCTTTGCACTCTGTTTTGAGTAAGTATCAAAAGAATAAACAAAAAAATATATAGCGATGTCTAAAATTTGTCAAATCACCGGTAAGAAAGCTATGGTGGGTAACAATGTATCACACTCAAAGAGAAGAACAAAGCGTCTTTTCAACGTGAACTTGTTTACTAAGAAGTTCTTCTATGTAGAAGAAGATTGTTGGATTCAGTTGCGCGTGAGTGCAGCGGGGTTAAAAACTATCAATCGACTTGGTCTCGATGCAGCGCTTAAGGCAGCTGTAAAGAATGGCCACGTTGCTTGGGAGGAAATTAAAGTACTCGATTAATTAAAGGAGGAAAAAGTATGGCTAAGAAGGTTAAAGGAAACCGCGTTCAGGTAATTCTTGAATGCACAGAGCAGAAAACAAGTGGTGTTCCCGGTATGTCTCGTTATATTACAACAAAGAACCGCAAGAACACAACAGAGCGTTTGGAGTTGAAGAAATACAACCCCTATTTGAAGAAGGTAACCGTTCACAAAGAAATAAAGTAATTAAGAAATGGCTAAGAAGGCAGTTGCAACCCTCCAGACAGGTGATAAGGAGAAATTCGTAAAGGTTGTTAAGATGGTTAAATCACCCAAGACAGGTGCTTATATGTTTGCAGAGGAGATGCTTCCCCAAACAGATGCCGATGCGTCTTTGAAGAAGTAATTCAAACCTATTCAGGTTTTATAGATAGAAAGGATAGCAGTGATGCTATCCTTTTTTTTGTATCAATGTTTCGTGTTCTTAAAGTTAACGTCGGTTCGATATAAATACGCTCACTTGCAAAAGTTTGGAGCAAGACAATATCACCCATAGAATGTTCCCCCTTTGTAACAGGCGCCACTCATTTATTAGGGCGCACACAAAACCTCCTCAGTCTTGTGGCTTCGCCACAATCCGGCTCCTCCTAATGAGGAGCAGTTTAATGCCCTACAACAGGCAGCAGCGCTCGGCATAATGCAAGTTTGCTTGCCGTGAGTAATATGTCTTGCTGTAAAGTTTTCGGTGCTGATTATCGGTTATTCTCTCAATTAAATTATATTTTTTATGTACTTTCTATGCCGATAGAAAGTACCAAAGAACTCTGCGCATATGGTCGCTTTTTTAACGGAAAACGTAGCTGATGTTTTTGGGGTGTCCGGAATTAAATGAAATTTAATCGGCAATACTTGTAGCAATAGGTCGCGTGCAACGCGGGTTGCGAATAACAAGTATTGCCAACACGAATAAATAAAAAGGCTTTTTCTCCAAAAACATTGGCATAGCCGAACCTCGGCT